>JAQZAY010000407.1 GCA_029239415.1 Pseudomonas sp.
TGGCAAAGCAGTCCTCGAGCTCCAGGTGGCGGGCGCGGCGCAGCATCTCCAGGGTAACCGCCATTGCCAGGGGCGAGCGGGTTTCCAGCTGGTCGGCGGTCGCCAGTGCCCATTGGTGGGTGTCGGCCACGGTCACGGCGCGCAGCTGCTCGACGATGCTGGGCACATCCGGGAGGCCGAAGAAGTGGTCGATCACCGCCCGCAGCTTGCTCAACGGCGCATCGCCGAGGGTCTGGCTGCCGAACGTGGCCAGCAGGCCCTGGATATCCTTGAGCGGCTGCTCGCCGAAGCTCAGGCGGTCCAGGCCTGCATCGAGCGCGGCCAGCCTGTCGCTGCCCAGGTACCAGTCGGCCAGGCCGCAGTAGAGCGCGTCGGCTGCCTGGATCTGCGCGCCGCTGACCCCCAGGTAGGTGCCCAGCTCACCGGGAATGCGCGACAGGAAGTAGCTGCCGCCCACGTCCGGGAAGTAGCCGATGCCCACTTCCGGCATGCCCAGGCGGCTGCGTTCGGTGACCACGCGCAGGTCGGCGCCCTGGGCCAGGCCCATGCCGCCACCCAGCGTGTAGCCGTCCATCAGCACCAGCACCGGCTTGGGGTAGCGATGGATGCACAGGTCCAGCGCGTACTCCTCCACGAAGAAGTCATGGTGCAGCGAGGTGCCGCAGGTGTAGCTGTCATGCAGCGAACGGATGTCGCCGCCTGCGCAGAAGCCCTTGGGCCCTTCGCCACGCAACACCACGGCGCGTACTTGCGGATCGGCGGCCCAGTCATCGAGATGGCGCCGCAGGCTGCGCACCATGTCCAGGGTCAGGGCATTGAGGCCGGCGGGGCGGTTGAGGGTCAGGTGTCCGATCTGGTTGCGGACATTGGCCAGGACGTCGGCCGAAGCATGGGTGTGAGCATGCGCGTTCATCGTGGTATCCCTGCCTTGTTATTGGTTTTCCGAATGAAGCTTGATGCGCCAGGGGCTCAAGGGATCGTAGCAGTGCAGTTTTGCCGTGCACAATTGGCAAAACTGCAGGCGCTTTCTGCATTTTTATCCTAGCAGCCGTACGGCAACCGTCCGCTGACGTAGTGGGCGACATCGTTGTAGCCAGGGGTCGAGGCGTGGCCGGGGGTGACCAGCGAATCGATGAAGGCTTCGTCCTCGGCGGTGATCTTCACCTCCAGGGCGCCGCTGTAGGTGTCCCATTGCGCCTCGGTGCGCGGGCCGACGATGGCCGAGCTCACCAGGCGGTTGTTGAGCACCCAGGCAATCGCGAACTCGACGATGCCCACGCCCTTGCCCTCGGTGTAGGCATGGATGCGCTGGGCGATGGCCAGCGACTCCTGGCGCCACTCGGTCTCCAGGATGCGTTTGTCCTGGCGGCCGGCGCGGCTGCCGGCATCCGGCGTGGCGCCTGGCGCATACTTGCCGCTGAGCACGCCGCGGGCCAGCGGGCTGAAGGGCACGATGCCCAGACCATGGTGAGCCGCGGCGAGCAGTTGCTCAGGCTCGGCCTGGCGGTTGACGATGTTGTACAACGGCTGGCTGACCACCGGCTTGTCCACGCCCAGGCGCTCGGCGACGTTGCAGATCTCGGCGATGCGCCAGCCGCGGAAGTTGGACACGCCCCAGTGGCGGATCTTGCCCTGGCGCAGCAGCTCGCCGATGGCGCCGACCGTGACCTCGAGCGGGACCTGGTGGTCTTCGCGGTGCAGGTAGTAGATGTCGAGGTAGTCGGTGCCCATGCGCGTCAGCGTCGCCTCGATGGCATTGAACAGGTGCTTGCGCGACAGGCCGCTGCGGTTGGGCAGGCCTTCGGCCGGGCCGAAGCCGACCTTGGAGGCGACGATCCAGTCCTGGCGATGGCGGGCGATGGCCTCGCCGACGATCTCTTCCGAGCGCCCGCCGTTGTAGACGTCGGCGGTGTCGATGAAGTTGATGCCCTGGTCCCAGGCCTTGTCGATGATGCGCAGCGAGTCTTCGGTACTGGTCTGCTCGCCGAACATCATGCTGCCCAGCGTCAACACGGAAACCTGCAGGCCGCTCTGGCCGAGAGGACGGTAGATCATGCTCGAACATCCTTTTTTGAAAATGATGGCAAGCGTGTTTTACACAGGTCGACCGGGCATTGAAAGCCCGTGCAGGAAAGCGGCATGCCCCAGACAGGGCATGCCGCTGCCGGCTCAGGCCGCGCGAGCGAGCGCAGCCGAGGCCGGGCGGGAGACGCGCAGGGCCACCAGGCTGCCGACCACGATCAACGCCGCCAGCGAGTACAGCGCGGCATCGGTCGAACCGGTCTGGTCCTTGATGAAGCCGACCAGGTAGGGGCTCAGGAAGCCCGCCATCTGGCCTACCGAGTTGATGATCGCCAGGCCCGCGACGGCGGTGCCGGCGCTCAGCAGCGCGGTCGGCACCGGCCAGAACATCGGCAGGCCGGTCAGCGCGCCCATGGTGGCGAGACTCAGCCCAAGGATGGCAATGGCCGGGTTGCCGGCGAAGTTCACCGCGATCAGCAAGCCGATCGCGCCCATCAGCATCGGCACCACGAGGTGCCAGCGACGCTCGTTGCGCAGGTCCGCCGAGCGACCCACCAGCAGCATGAACGCGCCCGCCAGCAGGTACGGGATGGCGCTCAGCCAACCGATCAGCAAGGCGCTGTCGAAGCCCAGGCTCTTGATGATCGAGGGCAGCCAGAAGTTGATGGCGTAGACCCCGCTCTGGATGCAGAAGTAGACGAAACCAAAGGTCCAGATCAGTGGGTTGGCCAGTACCGAGAGCACGCCGTCCCCCTGGGTGGCCGGCTTGCTGGCAGCATCCGCGGCCAGGTCCGCCGCGATCAGCTCGCGCTCTGCCGCGGTCAGCCAGGGGGCTTTCTGGTAGCCATCGCTGAGCAGCTTGATCGCCAGGACACCGAGCAGTACGGTCGGCAGGCCCTGGATCAGGAACATCCACTGCCAGCCCGCCAGGCCATGCTGGCCCGCGGCGAAGTGCTCGAGGATCCAGCCCGAGAACGGTCCGCCGAGCAGCCCGGACACCGGGATGGCCGACATGAACAGCGCCATGATGCGGCCACGGCGTGCGTCCGGGAACCAGCGCGAAAGGTACAGCACCACGCCTGGGAAGAAGCCTGCCTCGGCGGCGCCGGTGAGCAGGCGCAGCGCGTAGAACTCCATGGGCGTGGTCACGAACAGCAGGCAAGTCGACAGGCTGCCCCAGGCGATCATCATCAGCGCGATCCAGCGGCGAGGGCCGAAGCGGTTGAGCGCCAGGTTGCTAGGCAGGCCGCAGAGCACGTAGCCGATGAAGAAGATGCCGGCACCGAGGCCGTAGATGGTTTCACTGAATTTCAGCGCGTCGAGCATCTGCAGCTTGGCGAAGCCGACGTTGACGCGGTCCAGGTAATTGAACAGGTAGCAGATGAAGATGAACGGAATCAGCCGCAGGGTGATGC
>JAQZAY010000408.1 GCA_029239415.1 Pseudomonas sp.
CATCAGCATCAGGCGGTTGCGCTCCGGCTGGCTGACGCCCGAGCGGCTGTCGAAGGTGATGTTGCCCGGCCGGAACAGGTTGACCCGGACCCCTTGGGCACGTGCCCGGGCGAGGATTCGTTCGCCTACCCACTTGCTCAGGTTGTACCCGTTGCGCAGGTACACCGGCGGCGTCGTTGCTGCGTCCTGCTCGAGCACCCGTCCGTGTTCGTCCACCGCACTGCACGCGGACAGGGTCGAGACGAAGTTGAAGACCTTCTTGCGCGCGCCTTCGCACAGGCGCAGGCAGTCGAACAACGGCTCGACGTTGTCCTGGGCCAGCGCGGGGTAGTCCAGCACGTGGTTGACCTGGGCCGCGTTGTGCACCAGGGCACCGAAGTGTTCATCCAGGTAACGGTAATCGGCCTCGCTCAGCCCCAGGCGAGGCCGACGCAGGTCCGCCTCGAAGACCCGCACCCGTGTCATGTCCAGCGTCAGACGATTGTCCGTCAACGCCTGAGCGAAACGTGCCTGCGCACTGCGCCCTTCGCCACGGCGCACCAGACAGGCCACCTCGGCGCTGCCCCAGTCCAGCAGCGCCTCGACCAGATGAACCCCCAGGAAGCTGTTGGCGCCAGTCACGATCACCCGGTGCACATCGCCCAGGCGCTCCAGGGGCTGCACCTCGAGCTCGAGCGGTCGCATCGCATCACGTTCGAGGCGTTCGGCCAGGCCCTGGATCGCGTCGCCGGTCCCATCGAGCAGGGCGCCCAGGCGCCGCAAGGTCGGCTGCTCGATGAACTGGTTGATCGCCACGCCCCGACCGAACCGCTCCCGTATGGCCAGCAGCAGACGCGACAACAGGATCGAGTGGCCACCGATCTCGAAGAAGCTGTCATCGATGGACACATCGGCCTCGCGCTGTTCGAGCAGCTCGCTCCACAGCGCGATCAGGCGCTGTTCGGTCGGTGTCTGCGGTGCCACGCGGGGTCGTGCTGCGGCAGGTGCCGGCTGGCCGCGCAGCAGCGCCTGACGATCGACCTTGCCATTGACCGTACTGGGCAGGCTGTCCAGCTCACGGTAGAACGTCGGCACCATGTAGTCCGGCAGGTGCCGCCGGGCATGCTCGCGCAGCCTGCGTTCGGCCTGGGCATCGCGTGGCTGGGCGACGAAGGCCAGGATCCGCTGCTGCGCGTCGATCACCACCGCGACGTGGCCGTAGGCCTGGCTGCGGCGCAGGCAGTGTTCGATCTCCTCGGGCTCGACACGAAAGCCGCGGATCTTCACCTGGTTGTCACGCCGTCCGCACAGCACGATGCCGTCGGCCGTCCACCGGGCGATGTCGCCAGTGCGATAGACGCGCAGGGTGTCGCCCGACGGCAGCGTCAGGTGGCTGAAGCGCTCGGCAGTCAAGGTGGGGTTGCCCACGTAGCCCAGCCCGACGCCTGCGCCGGCGATGTACAGCTCGCCAGGCACCTGGTCGCCGACCGGTTGCAGGGCCTCGTCGAGAATCAGCACCTGGGTGTTGGCGATCGGCCGACCCAGGTTGCGATTGTCGTCCTCGGCCGCGAACACCCGTGTGGTGGCCAGCACCGTGGTTTCGGTCGGCCCATAGATGTTGTGCAGCCGGCACTGGGGCGCCAGGCGGGCGATGGCCTGGGGCTCGCAGACATCCCCGCCCGTCACCAGGTGCTGCAAGCCAAGGGGGGGCTCGCTGGGCAACAGGCTCAGCACGGCCGGTGGCAGAAATGCGTGGGTGACCGACTGATGACGGATCAGCGCGCTCAAGACATGGGGGTCCTGGCGCTGCGTATCACTGGGCACGACCAGCTCGGCACCGACGAAGAGCGCCGGCAGGCTGTCCAGCAGCGAGGCGTCGAACCCGATGGTAGAGAACTGCAACGCACGGCTTCGCGCATCGAGCGCCACGTGATCGATGTACCAGGCGATGAAGTGCGCCAGGTTGCGACGACTGAGCAGGACGCCCTTGGGCTGGCCCGTGGTACCGGAGGTGTAGATCGCCACACAGGGGCGATCGGGCGCCAACGGCAACGGTGCATTCGGCATCGGTGGTGCGTCGTCAGACGGCACCGCCACATCACGCACGTCCACCGAGACGATGTCCGCATGGGCCTGATCGTCATGCAGCACGAGACAGGCGCCTGCATCGCGCAGGATATGCTCGCGGCGCGCCACCGGCGTGGCCGGATCGATCGGCAGGTAGAGGGCGCCGCTGCGCAGGACGGCCAACAGGCTGGCGTACAGCGCAGGCGACTTGCGCAGGCACACCCCGATCACCGGTACCGGTTCTCCGTCGACGGGCAGGTGCCGCGTGATGACGTGGGTCAGGGCGTTCGTCAGCGCGTGCAGCTGACGGTAGCTCCAGCGCTGACCGTCCAGGTTGAGCGCTGGGCGATCGGCAAAGGTGAGCAGGCCCGGATGCAGCGTCGAGAGCAGGTCATGGGCGGCAGCGTGCAGCCAGCCTGCGTGCGAGGTCTCGTTGAACGCATGGACGAAGGCCAGGTGCTCGAGCCAGTCGAGCGTCCTGGACTGCCCCGAACGTGACGTCGCCAATGGAGGCGCTTCACGCAGTTCAAGCGGGTTGCGGGCATGACTCGCGACGTGCAAGGCCGTTCGCTCCTCCACGACCTGCAGGGTGTCGAGGCGCCGTTGTTGACCATTGCCGGTAGGACGACTGTCGGTGTCGACGAGTGTTTGCTCGATCAGACGAGGTGATTCGATTACACCACCCCTAAAGTAGACATCCACAGCAATCTTCAGAGGTGTATCGCTGACCGTCAGGCGTAACCCGAGCACCGGAAGGCGCGGCAAGTGCGAGGGGCCATCATTCGGCACGGACACGCTGCCGTCCTCGACGATCAGGTCGCTCGCCGCTGGTACGTGCGCGTAGGTCACGTACGACGCGGCAGCGTGGCCTTGGTCTTCCAGCAGCCTGACCAGACGGTCGAGCGTACGGCCCTGGCCGACCAGGGCGATGTTCAGACGTTTCATGGCAGCCTCCTAGGGCAGGTAATCGCGCAACGCCTGCTGTACGCAGGCGGCGTCGAGCATCGAACTGGCGCGGAAGAAACGCAGGATGTTGCCGAGCAACGGGTGCTGGCGGTTGATCGGATAGGCCAGGCCGCGCACTTCCTCGCGCAGTGCGGCGCGGATGGCGCTCGTGACCGGCATCGCCTCGATCAAGGTCATGTCGAAGCGCTGCTGGATGTCGCTGGTCAGGTAGTGCGCCAGGAACACCGGCAACACCTGGGCGATGGCTTCACGGTCCGTCTCGGGCGCGGACTGCCAATAGATCCGCGTCAGTCGTGCCCAGAAGCTGGAATGGCGCCCCTCATCCAGCAGGTGATCGGCCATCAACCCCTTCACCGACGGCTTGACCGTGTCGTCGCGGGCGAACGCCGCCACGTCGTCGGTGAGGGTGTTCTCGGCGATGCCC
>JAQZAY010000409.1 GCA_029239415.1 Pseudomonas sp.
CCCCGGCCAGTTGGTGGGCGCCATCGACCAGGTCATCTTCAAGAAGCCGCTGCGGGTGGTCCACGGGCCGATCAAGACGCGCTTCGGCTTTCACCTGGTACAGGTCTTCTACCGCGATTGAAGTAATGGCTTGAAGCCATCAGACAGTTCTGTCAGTTGCCAGCCCTCAAGCGCCCTCTGTACAACCCCGGCATGATCCCCACAGCCCTCACGGCAGGCTGCGCGGCAGTGATCACGGCCGCAGGACGGACGGAGAATGCACGATGCACAAGCCGGTCTGGCTCACCTTGGGTTCATTTGCCCTGGTCACACTCGCAACGCCCGCTGCCGAAGCGGCCTGTTCCCTCACGCCTGGCGCGGGCAACGACGCCTACCGATGCGACAGCGGCAGCGCTCCCTCGCTGACCGCCCTGTCGGGTGACAACAGCCTTGTCCTGCCCCCTGGCGGCACCGGCGAAATCACCGGAAACGTGACGTTCGGGTCGGGCGCCGATACCCTGGGGATGGCCTCGGGGCGGATCGGCGGCAACATCAACCAGGGCGCCGGGATCGACGTGTTCCGCATGAGCGCTGGCCTCATCGAAGGTAGCGTCAATCAGGGTGATGGTCTTGACCGGTTCTACATGACCGGCGGGCGGATCGTCGGCACCTTCGACAGCGGCGACTATGCCGAGATGGAGGGCGGACAGATCGGCAACGTCAACATGTTCATCATGCGCGGTGGAGAGATCGAGCGAAACCTGATCACCGCCTTCGACCGTGACTATATCGAGGTCTTCGACGGGCGCATTGGCGGTAACATCAGCGTCAGCGGTGGCGACGACCAGGTACTGATACATGGCGGCAGCATCGGTGGGGATGTACTGCTCAGCGCTGGCAACGACCAGTTCACCTGGGACGGTGGGACTATCGGCGGCGGCGTCGACCTGGGTCCGGGGGACGACACCGCACGGCTGGTCGGCCTGCCAGGCGAGACGCTGCAGACCGTCATCGACGGCGGCCCGGGCAGCGACCGCCTGACCTTCGAAGCCAGCCAGCCGACCGGCGGCGGGTTGTACCGGCAGTTCGAGCAGATCGCCCTGACCCAGGCCAGTCGCATGACCCTGGATGACGCGCTGGTACTGGGCGACCCCGCGACCGGCAGCGGCACGTTCGAGATCGATGCGAGCAGTACCGTGGCGTCCCGCAGTGGCAGCCTTCGACCCTTCATCACCGGCCGCAACGTCAGCGTGGTGAACGCCGGGACCCTCGACCTGCGGGGCGGCAACGATGTCCAAGGCCGTCTCGAGATCCAGGGCGACTACACGGGCAACGGCGGTACGCTTCGGGTCAACAGTGTGCTGGCAGGCGATGAGGCGCCCTCCGACCGGCTGGTGGTGAGTCAGGGCCGTATCAGCGGCAGCACCACCCTGCTGGTCGACAACCTGAACGGCGCTGGCGCTGTCACCCAGCTCGATGGTATCCAGGTGGTCGAGGCCCGCGACGGTGCCACCAGCACGGCGGGCGCCTTCGTCCAGACCCAGGTGCTGTCGGTGGGTGCCTATGACTATCGGTTGTTCAAGGGCGGCGTCACCGCTGGCAGCGAAAACAGCTGGTACCTGCGCTCGACCCTGCCGGCGGTGACGGAACCGCCTGTCACGCCCGAGCCGGAACAACCCGTCGATCCAGGCACCGATCCTGATCCCGAACCCACTCCACCTCCGGTGGTGCAAGTGCCCATCGCCGCGCCAGCGCCCGGGCAGGCGCCCTTGCCCACTGCCCCCGTTGTGCAGGCCGTTCCGCTGTATCGACCGGAAGTGGCCGTCTATGCAGCCGCCCCACGCGGCGCCGGCCTGATCGCGCGCCAGACCCTGGGCAGCTTCCATCAGCGCCAGGGGGACCAACGTCTGCTGCAAGGTGAGGGCGGACTGTCGGCCAGCTGGGGGCAGGCCTATGGCGGCGCCCTGCGCCAGCAGTGGTCCGGTACGGTCGCGCCGAGCCTGGACGGCGACCTGTACGGGTTCAAGGTGGGTCAGGACCTGTATGCCTGGGCCGAAGGCGGTTACCGCCAGCAGGTGGGCGTGTACGTCGGCCACGGTCGTCTCGAAGGCGACGTGAAAGGCTTTGCGCTGGGCCGTCAGGACACGCAGGTCGGCGACCTGCGTCTGGAAGGTGACAGCGCAGGGCTCTACTGGACCCTGGTGACCCCGGGCGGTGCCTATGTCGATGCCGTGCTGCAGTACACGGACCTGGACGGCCGCGCCCGTTCCGATCGGGGCCAGCGGATCGACCTCGACGGCGACGCCTGGACCGTCTCACTGGAGGCCGGGCATCCGCTGCCCCTGTCCGACCACTGGACGGTCGAGCCGCAGGCCCAGGTCATCGCGCAGACAATGAACCTGCACTCGACCCGCGACAGCGCCTCGCACATCGGTTTCGACAGTCAGCCAGAAGTGACCGGCCGGCTGGGCGTGCGCCTGGAAGGGCGGTTCGCCAGCACCGGTGAACGTGTCGTGCAGCCTTACCTGCAAATGGACGTGCTGCATACCGCAGGCGGACGCGACACGGTGGTGTTCGACCGGCTCGACCGGATCAAGACCGATTACCGGCAGACGGCGGCACAAGCCGAGATCGGAGTGGTGGGGCAGATCAGCGACGCGCTGAGCGTGCATGCCGGGGTGCGCTACAGCGCCAACCTGGATGCACGGGAGCAGGAAGGCAGCGGGGGGAACGTGGGCGTGCGGTGGCAATTCTGAGCCGTTGAGCGGGTGCGCCGCAGCAGCGCCTGACGCCTGCCTCTGTGCCGGGGCAGGCGCCTCCTGCCCTGCCCCCTACCCTCGACAACGCTCATCGTCTGTCTGGTCGGACCTTCGCTTCGTCGCTAGACTGCAACGGTCTTCTCGACCAGGCCATGCCAATGTCTTCCCCCCTCGACACCTTCTGGCGCGATCCGGCCCTGCCGTGGATCGAAAGCCGTCGCGCGTGCCACAGCCGCGCCTGCTACAAGGCTCACAGCCATCCGACCTATTCGATTGGCGCCGTGGACCTGGGCAGCAGTCGTTTCGAAGGGGCCGGCACCTGCAGCGAGCGCCTGACGCCTGGCACGTTGGTCTTCGTGCCCGCGCAATGCCTGCACGCCTGCAACCCGGAGCCTGGGTGCGCCTGGAGTTACCAGATGCTGCACCTGGACGCGGCCTGGCTGGAAGCGCTGCATGAAGAGTGGCGGGCCGACCTGCCGCCTGTGGCCGACGGTGTCTGCATCGCACGTGCGCCAGCGGTGTACCAGCGCTTCTGCGCACTCAATGACCTGCTGTTCTCCAAGGCCGCGGCGCGCGACAAGGAGGCCGCTGTCATCGAGTTCCTCGGCGACCACGACCTGTCTCGGCTCGCGCTGCCTTCCTCGCCCTCCCTGCCTGCCCTGGACGACGAAAAGCTGCGCACCCTGCTTGCGCACATGAGCGATGACCGGCTCGCGCTGCCGCTGGCCGAACTGGCCCGACTGGCCGGCCTGGGTCGCTATCAACTGATCCGCGCCTTTCGCCAGGCCACGGGCTTCACGCCCCATGCCTATCAGCTCAACGCCCGGATCAACCGAGCCCGCGCGTGGCTGCGGGAAGGCCGACCGCTGGCCGAGGTCGCCTACCGCCTGGGCTTCGCCGATCAAAGCCATTTCCAGCGCGTGTTCAAGGCCCATGCCGGCGTGACCCCAGGCCTGTACCGCCAGGCGCAATAATCTTCAATACGTCCAGGTAGCCCCGCGGCAGACTGCTCGGCGACTTCAACCGCCCGAGACCCCTGCATGGAACAGTTTCTCCTGATCGCCCTGGCCCACTTTCTGGCGCTGCTCTCACCCGGGCCCGACTTTTTCTTGGTCGCTCGCACCTCGATCAGCGCCGGCTGGCAGGTCGCCAGTGGCGCCTGCCTGGGGATTGCGCTGGCCAACGGGGTATTCATCGTCGCGGCTTTCACCGGGGTCACGCTGCTGCACCCTGACAGCGTCCTGTTCCTGCTGCTGCAACTGGCAGGCTGCGCCTACCTGATCTACATC
>JAQZAY010000410.1 GCA_029239415.1 Pseudomonas sp.
GTCAAGCACCTCGACTATGTTGAGCAGACGACCCTTACGGGCGGAATCGACTGATATGACTACCGCGACAGAAGCTGTGCAAACGCTGATCCCCCTGCAGAACCTCGCCGAGGGTGCGCCCAAGGCCAACGCGCCGCGGCCCAAGGTCGAGGCGGGCGTCAAGCTGCGCGGTGCCGAAAAGGTCGCGCGCATCCCGGTCAAGATCATCCCCACCGAAGAGCTGCCGAAAAAGCCCGACTGGATCCGTGTGCGCATTCCGGTGTCGCCCGAAGTCGACCGCATCAAGCAGCTGCTGCGCAAGCACAAGCTGCACAGCGTCTGCGAAGAGGCCAGCTGCCCCAACCTGGGCGAATGCTTCTCCGGCGGTACCGCGACCTTCATGATCATGGGCGACATCTGCACCCGTCGCTGCCCGTTCTGCGATGTGGGCCACGGTCGCCCCAAGGCGCTGGACGCCGACGAGCCGATGAACCTGGCCGTGGCCATCGCCGATCTGCGCCTCAAGTACGTGGTGATCACCTCGGTGGACCGCGACGACCTGCGCGACGGCGGTGCCCAGCACTTCGCCGACTGCCTGCGCGAGATCCGCAAGCTGTCACCCGGCGTGCAGTTGGAAACCCTGGTGCCCGACTACCGTGGGCGCATGGATGTGGCGCTGGCCATCACGGCGCAAGAGCCGCCTGATGTGTTCAACCACAACCTGGAAACCGTGCCGCGTCTGTACAAGGCCGCACGTCCGGGTTCGGACTACCAGTGGTCGCTGACCTTGCTGCAGAAGTTCAAGGAGCTGGTGCCCCATGTGCCGACCAAGTCCGGCCTGATGCTGGGTCTGGGCGAAACCGACGAGGAAGTGATCGAGGTCATGCACCGCATGCGCGAGCACAACATCGACATGTTGACCCTGGGCCAGTACCTGCAGCCATCGCGCAGCCACTTGCCGGTCCAGCGCTTCGTACACCCGGACACCTTCGCCTGGTTCGCCGAGGAAGGCTACAAGATGGGCTTCAAGAACGTCGCTTCCGGGCCGTTGGTGCGCTCCTCGTACCACGCCGACCAGCAGGCTCACGAAGCCAAGATCAAGCTCTGACATCTGCCGGCGTAGAGCAGGCACCGCCTGGGCTACGCCGGACCCACGATTGCGGAGTCTTTCCCATGCAATTACCTCCACGCCTGCCCGACCACGGCACGATCGCGCTTATCGCGCCGGCCGGCCCCATCGAATTGAATGTTGAAGCAGCCTTTGACTGGTTCCGTGCGCGGGGCCACACGCTGCGCATCTACCCCAGTGTCGCGCTAGCGCAAGGCTATCTGGCCGGTAGCGACGAGGCCCGCCTGCAAGACCTTCACGACGCGTTTTCCGATCCTGAGGTGGATGCCATTTTCTGCTTGCGTGGTGGCTACGGCACGCCCCGTCTGCTGGACAAGATCGACTTCGCTTTGCTGGCGCGCCATCCCAAGCTCTTCGTGGGCTACAGCGATATCACCGCGCTGCATGTGGCGATTACTCGCCATGCCGGGTTCGTGACCTTCCATGGGCCGCTGTTCAAATCCGATCTGCTGACGCAGAAGCAGGCGCCGACCGAGTCTTCGTTGTGGCAGATGCTGCGCGGCGAGCTGGGGGCAGGGGACCTGTTGCGGCATCCGCCAGCGTGGCCGCTGACCACGATACTGCCTGGCCAGGCTCGAGGGCGATTGATGGGCGGCAACCTGGCGATGATCAGTGCCACGCTGGGAACGCCGTACGAGCTGCCTGGCGATGACATCGTGCTGTTCATCGAGGACGTCAACGAGCCGCTGTACCGCGTGGATCGTTTCCTGACCCACCTGCGCCTGGCCGGCAAGCTGCGTGGCGTGCGCGGTGTGATCGTGGGCGACTTCGCAGGCATCGGTGTCGAGCAGATGACGCCGCTGCTGCTCGATACGTTTCAGGCCGATGGCATTCCAGTGCTGGCCGGCTGGCGCAGTGGTCATTGCGATCCGAACCTGACCTTGCCCCTGGGCGTGCAGGTCAGGCTCGATGCCACTGAGCGGCAGGTCTGGTTGGAGCAGGACGTGGTGGCCTAGGCGACCACGTCCTGTTACTGCTGCGCTCGCAGCGCTTCCAGCAGCTTGTGGGTCGGATAGCCGTCAGCTGGCCAGCCCAGGGTTTGCTGCGCACTGCGGATCGCCTTGCGGGTATTGGCGCCGATGATGCCGTCGGGCGCGCCGGCATCGTAATTGCGCGCACTCAACAGGCTCTGCAGTTCGATGCGCTCGGTGCGTGTGAGGGGCATGTCGTCTTTCGGCCAAGTGCCCTGAATGTAGCCCGAACTCTGGAAGCGCTGCGCGAGCAGGCTTACGCCCAGCGCGTACGACGAGGAGTTGTTGTACTTCAGGATCGCGCGGAAATTATCGAACACCAGAAAGGCCGGGCCGCGGTAGCCGGCGGGCAGAAGCAGCGCCGCCGAGGCATTCTCGCTGCCCGCCGGGACTGCGCCGCCGGGCATCGTTGCCACACCCAGACGCTGCCATTCGCTGACCGGCTTGCGGCTGCTGCCGTCGGCCAGGGCGTAGTCGAAGCCCTCGGGCAGGCGCACTTCCAGGCCCCAGGTCTGGCCGCTCTGCCAGCCAGAGCTTTGCAGGTAGTGGGCCGTAGAGGCGAGGGCGTCGGCGGCGCTGTTCCAGATGTCGCGGCGACCATCGCCGTCGAAGTCGACGGCGTGGGAATTGTAGGTGGTGGGGATGAACTGGGTCTGACCCATGGCACCGGCCCACGAGCCGAGCATGCGCTCAGGTTGGATGTCGCCATTCTGCAGGATCTGCAACGCAGCCAGCAGCTGGCTTTGCGCGAACTCAGGGCGGCGGCCTTCGTAGGCCAGGGTCGCCAACGAGCGGATCACCGATTTGTCGCCCTGGATCTGACCGAAGCTGCTTTCCATGCCCCACACGGCAACCAGCACCTGGCGCTCGACGCCGTAGCGCTGCTCAATGCTCGTCAGCACGTCCGCGTACTGGTCAAGCATGGCCTGGCCACGGCGCACGCGAGTCGGGGAGATGGCGCCTTCGAGGTATTCCCACACCGGGCGGCTGAATTCAGGTTGGCTGCGATCAGCCTTGATCACGCTCATGTCGGGCGTGACGCCTTCAAAGGCACGGTCGAACAGCTGCGCGTCGACGCCGCTGCGCAGCGCTTGCTGGCGGAAGCCCTGTTGCCATTCGGCGAATGTCTGGGTTGGCAGCACCGGGGTGTCGACGCTGCTCGGCGCGGGCGCCATGGGCACCGGCAGGGAAGGCTGGACGATCGGAGCGGGCAGGGTGTCGGCGACGGTGGGTTTTTCCGCGCAGGCAACCAGCAAGGCCAGGCAGGTAGTCACGGCGAACTGGCGCATGGGCCAGCCAGAGGTACGACGAGAAGACATTCACAAGTCCAGGGCTTTCGGGGCAGA
>JAQZAY010000411.1 GCA_029239415.1 Pseudomonas sp.
CTGTGCGAATCGATGCTGAACTTGGGCTGGTAGCACAGGCTCAGTTCATCGCGTTCGATGGCCCGGCGCAGCTCGTGCTCCAGTGCAATGCGAGTGGTGGCTTGGGTGGTCAGGTCGCGGGTGTAGCTTTCCACCCGGTTGCGCCCCTTGGCCTTGGAGCGGTACATCGCGGCATCGGCGTTTTTCACCAGGGTGGCCACGTCGCTGCCATCCTGGGGATACAGGCTGGTGCCGATGCTGGCGCTGGTGAAGAACTCGTGGTCGCCGGCCTGGAAGGGCGCTGCGAAGCAGGCCAGCACCTTGGCTGCGATGTGCTCGGCATCGCTGGCCTGCGCCAGGCCCGGCAGCAGAATGATGAACTCGTCGCCACCCAGGCGCGCTACGGTGTCGATGTCACGCACTTGCTCCTTGAGGCGCTGGGCGATGCCCTTGAGCAGCAAGTCACCGACTGGGTGGCCGAGGCTGTCGTTGATGTGCTTGAAACGGTCCAAGTCCAGGAACAGCACGGCGCCTTGGCTGCTGGCCTCCGCCTGATTGGTCAGTGCTGCGGCCAGGCGGCTTTCGAACAGGGTGCGATTGGGCAGGCCGGTCAGTGGGTCATGATGCGCCTGATAGTCCAGTCGTGCCTGGGCATGCTTGAGGCTGGATATGTCGGCGAACACGGCCACGAAATGGGTAATGGCGTCATCGCTGTTGCGCACCGAGCTGATGGTCAACCAACTGGGGTACAGCTCGCCGTTCTTGCGTCGGTTGCAGATCTCGCCTTGCCAGTGACCTTCGGCGGCCAAGCGATGCCACATGGCGATGTAGAACGCGCTGTCGTGCTGGCCCGAGGCGAGCAGGCGAGGAGTCTGCCCCAGCGCTTCCTGCTCGGCGAAGCCGGTGATCTCGGTGAAGGCGCGGTTGACCATGCTGATGCGCTGCTGGGTGTCGGTGATCAGCACGCCTTCGGCAGTGCTCTCGAACACGGTGGCGGCCAGGGCTAGCTTGTGCTGCATCTGGTGGCGCTCGGTGATGTCGCGGGCAATCGTCAGCATGCAGGCGTCGCCGCCGATCGGTAGGGGGCGCACGGACACTTCACACAGCCGCACCTCGCCGTCGATGCGCCGGACGCGGCACGCGAAGTCACGCACGAACCCTTGGCGATGCAGCTTCTCCAGCAGCCGCTTGCGCTCGTTGGGGTCGGCCCAGATTCCCAGTTCCAGGGTCGAACGATCCAATGAGGATTTGCTCTTGTGGCCGGTCATGATGCTGAAGCCTTCATTGACCTCGATCAGCAGCCCATCGCTTTGGCGGGTGAGCAGCATGCCGTCAGGCGAAGCATGGAATGCCTTGGCGAATTTTTCTTCGGAAATCTGCAGGCGTTGCTGGGTTTGCTTGAGCTCGCTGATATCGCGCACCACCACCACCATGGCTTGGGTGGTGTCCAGCTCGAACGGCTCAGCCGAAAGCAGGCCGGTGAACCGTTGGCCGTTGTTGCGACGAAAGGTCATCTCCAGGTTGCGGATGCTGCCGCCTTGCAAACGTTTGAGCAGCCTCGGGGCAACCCCGTCCACGCCCCAGATGTCCAGCTCGGCAGCACGTTTCCCTACCACCTGTGCGGCTGCGAGTCCGATCTGTTCCTCGAACGCCTCGTTGACCTCCAGCAGGCAACCGTCCCGGAGTCGGGCGATGACCAAGATGTCAGGGCATTGGCGAAATACCGAGGCGAATTTCTGCTCGGACAGACGCTGGGCTTCTTCGATCTTCTTGGTCTCGCTGATATCGATCATCAAGCCGCGCATGACCGGCCGCTGGTCATGTTTTATCAGGCTGACGATATCGCGCACCCACAGGCTGCGCCCATCGGCCGTGATCACGCGGTATTCAAGGACATGCCCTACGCCTGCAGCGGTCTGCTCCCGGCAGAAGGCCGAGGCTCGCTGCGCATCGTCCGGGTGCAGGATGCGCTGCCAGAAGCCTGGCTGCAGCCAGCTCTGCAGGGGGTAGCCCAACAGGGCTTCGGCATGCGGCGAAACGTAGCTGTAGGTGTAATCGGACGTGTCGGCTTCCCAGGCAATGGCCGAAAGGCTCTCGACCAGGCCGCGGTAATGGTATTCGCTGCTGCGCAGCTCATGCTCCAGGGCAATGCGCTGGCTGATTTCCGACGTCAGGCGTCGGTTGATGCGGATCACCACGCCCAGGGCAATCACCAGCATGACCAGCCCCGGCAGGCCGTAGATAAGGGTGCTGTACCAATCCCGCGCAGGCATGGAAGGGGAGGCTAGGTCTTCATCCGTCAATGAAGTGCGGTCCGCCGTCAGCGCAACAAGCTCAGGGCGAACGTTTGCGTCATCCGTGCGCAGTGACAGATGCTCGAAGTGCCCAAGCTGGTAACCAGCGAGAGGAGAGGTGTCGGCAATGGCTGGCCCGGCGAGCGTAGTCAGCAGTACAAGAGCCGGCAATCGATGCATGGCAGCCTCATTGACCAGCGCAGGAAAGGCCAGTGTAGTCGGGCTCGGAGGCTAGCGGGAAGAGGGGGCGTGAACAAACTTCAGGGTGAGTCGCCCACGACGCAAAACCCCCGGCAAGGCCGGGGGTTTTGGTGATGCTCGTCGCAAAAGCTTACTCGTCGAGGAAGGAGCGCAAGTGCTCGCTTCTTGTCGGATGACGCAGCTTGCGCAACGCCTTGGCTTCGATCTGACGAATACGCTCGCGAGTTACGTCGAACTGCTTACCGACTTCCTCGAGGGTGTGGTCGGTATTCATGTCGATACCAAAACGCATGCGCAGCACTTTCGCTTCGCGTGCAGTCAGGCCGCCGAGTACTTCGCGGGTAGCTTCCTTGAGGCTTTCCACGGTCGCCACGTCGATCGGCGACTGCATGGTGGAGTCCTCGATGAAGTCGCCCAGGTGCGAGTCTTCGTCGTCGCCGATCGGCGTCTCCATGGAGATCGGCTCCTTGGCGATCTTCAAGACCTTGCGGATCTTGTCCTCGGGCATCTCCATGCGCTCGCCCAGCTCTTCAGGCGTAGGTTCGCGACCCATCTCCTGCAGCATTTGCCGCGAGATACGGTTGAGCTTGTTGATCGTCTCGATCATGTGCACCGGAATACGGATGGTGCGCGCCTGGTCGGCGATCGAGCGGGTAATGGCCTGACGGATCCACCAGGTGGCGTACGTCGAGAACTTGTACCCGCGACGGTATTCGAACTTGTCCACCGCCTTCATCAAGCCGATGTTGCCTTCCTGGATCAGGTCGAGGAATTGCAGGCCACGGTTGGTGTACTTCTTGGCAATCGAGATCACCAGGCGCAGGTTGGCTTCGACCATCTCTTTCTTCGCGCGGCGAGCCTTGGCTTCGCCGATCGACATGCGACGGTTGATGTCCTTGATCTCGGCGATGGTCAGGCCGGTTTCCGCTTCCAGCGTGCT
>JAQZAY010000412.1 GCA_029239415.1 Pseudomonas sp.
TGCCTTCATCGAGTTCCTCGTCTGCGTCGACCCGACCTGCACGTGCCGGGTGCAGGATTTATGGCGATGTCGAGGTGCATTGCAGGAAGCGCGCCAATCCAGGGGGGCGGAGCTTCAAGCAAGAGCAAGAGCAAGAGCAAGAGCAAGAAAGAGCAGATCCGTGAAACGCCGCGATCTGCTTTTACTTGTAGCTTGTAGCTTGCCCCTAGGTCGCCAACCACCCCCACTCCCACTGACGCAGGTTGTCACCGCGCAGGACGAAATCGCGCATCACTGCCTCGCGCAGTGCTTCGCCCATGCGCTGGCTGGCGGCAGGATCGGCCAGGTGCTGGCCGATCGCCTGTAGCCACTCTTCGGTGCTGTTGCTGTGGACCCGCGTGCATGGCAGGTAACCGCGGTAGGCTTCGGTGTCCGTGCAGATCACGGGGTAGCCACAGGCGCCATATTCCAGCAGGCGCAGGTTGCTCTTGCAGTCGTTGAAGACGTGGAATTCGAGCGGTGCCAGGGCAAGGTCCAGGTTCAGGCTGGCGAGCTTGGCCGGATAGGCATGCAGGGACACACCCGGATGGTATTCGTGGATGTAGGGCTTGAGCGCGTCCGGGCACATGCCGAAGAACACCCAGTGAACCTGGTCGGCGAGTGCGCGTACCACTTCGGCGATGACTTCCAGATCGCCACCATGACTGGTGCCCCCGCCCCAGCCGACCCGTGGCTTGGAGGACGTTGCACGCCGACTGGGGGGCAGGCTCGCCCACAGGTGAGGCGCCAGCATGTTCGGTACGACGCGGATGTCATGGTGCATGTCCGCCAGGCGATTGGCCAGTGCCTGGGTAGTCACCACCACCCGATCGCACAGGGCGATGCCACGGCGCAGGTGGCGTTCGATGTCCGTCGGCTTGTTGCGAGCATGGGTATTCTTGGCCGGTGCCTGAAGCACGTAGTCGTCGATTTCGAAGATGCGCCGCGCCTTCGAGAACCGCGCGATGCGCTCGATGTCGCGCACGGCGTCTTCGGAATGGCGCAACTGGAACACGATCACTTCGGGGTCCATGCGTGTCAGCTGCACGATGCTGGGCGGCTCGTAGACCACGCGCCCGACCACTCGCCCCGCCGCCTCCAGTTCTCGGAAAGGCTGATCGACCCGGTAGTGACCGACCGCCGAGTCGTTGACCGGCAGCCCCAGTACGGCCGGCAGCGCCCGTGCGCAGAGGGGGTTCCAGCTGCCGCGCAGGCTGGGTTCGAGACTGAAGTCGGCACTGGCCAGGCTCAGGCTCGGGTTGTAGGCCGGGTCACGGGCCACCTTCGGCAGCCAGCGCTCACAGAAAGCCTGCTGCTGCTCCAGCGCCTGCGCGTGATCCTCGACGGGTCGCAGGGTGCGCGTGGACGCCTGCCTGAGCAGGACCGCCTCCGGCGTGCCGACTACCAGATAACCCTGCTGCCCTGCCCGCAGACACAGATCGATCTCCGCCAGCCCGCTGTCGAACGGCTGAGCGCTCAGCCCGCCCAACGCCTCGAAAACCGTCCTGCGAATCATCAGGCAGTCACCGCCAACCGCGCTCCAGTCCTGCACCACGCGCAACCGTTGCAGGTAACCCCGTGCCTGGCTGTCCTCGCCGACGAACGCCGGCCCTGAACTGCCGCCGATGCCCAGCACGTGACCACCGTCCACCACCCGGCCACGGGCATCGACCAGGGTACCGCCGACCACGGCCACTTCCGGACGGCGAGCTTGCCGTAATAGATGATCGAGCCAATCGCCTTGCAACGCCTGAACCGAGGCATCGAGCAGCAGCAGGTACTCGCCACGCGCCTGGACGGCGGCCTGATCGATCAAGTGCGTGCGCTGGTGAACCTCAGGTGCGTGCACCACGCGCAACAGCTGGGCATCGAGCGTCGTCATGGCGTGAAGCCAGGCCGACACCTGGGACGACAGACCTGCCCCGGCCACCAGGATCAGTTCATAGCCGGTGGCCATGGTGCGCTCGAAGACATGCTCGACGCACGCCTGCACCTGCTCCAGGTTCTCGTCGACCACCATGAGGATGGTGACTGTCGCGGTGCCTGCGTGCAGGTACTCGACCTGCTGGATGACCGCCACCTCGCTGTCGCGCTGCAGGCGATGGGTCACGCCCAGGCGGTCGAGGTGCGCGCCGACCAACGCGGCGCTGCCCTCGACCACCGCAGGCGAGGACAACCACTGGGCGAAGCTGAACCTCGACTGCGCCTGGATCTCGGCCACGTGCTCGATCACCTGTGGGCCTTGGGTTTCCACCAGACGCCAGAGCAGGTCGTGGGGCGCCAGTTCGCCGAAGCGGCTGTCCAGCCCACCCAACGCCAGCAGCGCCGCCCGGTCGAAAGCCAGCATACGCCCGACATAGGGATAGCTGCGCAGCAGGTCCAGGTTGAAATCGGGCTTGAACACCGGCTCGGCCGGCGCTTCGTCCACCCAGGCCCCTTCGTCGCCATACACGCAGGCCACGCCGGGCAGCACGGCCGCCTTCTCGGCGACCAGCAGGCAGGCCGACTCGCTCAAGCGGTCACCGGCGCGCAGCAGGTAGACCCAGTCGATGTCGCTCAGCGCCGCCAGGTGGCGGTTGAGTTGTGCGGGCCAGTCCGAGGTGAGCGGTTCGTGCAAGACCGTCAGGGAAGCGCTCGGCGCGGGCATCGCCTGGCCCAGCACCAGGCAGGTCTGTACGGGATAGAGCTGGGCCGCCACGCTGTGGAGGGTGGTGCGCAGGGCCGCTGCATCGCCCTCGGCGTCCAGCACCACCACCAACAGTCGCGGCTGGCGCGGCCAGGCGGCCACCAGCCGGGGCAACAGGCTGCGCTGCACGTCGCTGAAGCAGCGCGCGGCCAGCCAGTGTTCATAAAGCTGCGCATAGCTTTCGCAGTCGCTGCCTACCCGGCCGCTGAGCCGGGTGTGCCAGTTGCTGAGAATGCGCGCCACGCACGACTCCTGCCAGACATACGGGTGGCGCTGGGCCTGGCTCAAGGGCACGACGCGCACCCAGCCACTGGCCGGTGCTGCTTCGCCGCTGCGGGCGGCCACCATCTGCAACAGCCAGCGCCACTCCTGGGGCGTGCGCTGGACGATCTCGGGCTGTTTGCCGAAGCGCGCCGGGTGCAGCCGCTCGACCAACGCTGGCGTGCTGAGCATGACCAGATCGCCCCGGCGTATCAGGCAGGCGAACAAGGCGATGTCCAGCAACGCCTGAAACTGTTCTCCATCAGCCGTGAGGGCGCGCAGCCATTGCAGGGCCTGCCCACGGCGCATCATCGCCGCCGACAGGTTGCCGAGGAAATTGACCGGACGTCCGTCGAGCAGCGACAGCATGTCCTCGCCCTTGAACAGGCTGTCTTCGGTGGCGATGCGTGCATTGGTGATGCGCATCGGCAGAATGAAGTCGTTCTCG
>JAQZAY010000413.1 GCA_029239415.1 Pseudomonas sp.
TTCATGGCTCTGCGCGTACTCGATGAACTTCTGCAAGGCGCGCACCCTGCCCGGCCTGCCGACCATGCGCGGGTGCAGACCGATGGACATCATGCGCAAGCCATCCGCCGCTTCTTCGTGCAGCACCTCGAAGCTCTCCTTCATGTACTCGAGAAAATCCGAGGCCTGCGACAGCCCTGGCGAGTTCCAGTAGCGAAAGTCATTCACGTCGCTGGTGTAAGGCACTACCAGGTGTCGGGTGCCCTCGACGTCGACGAAGTACGGCACGTCATCGTTGTAGGCATCGGAGTCGTAGAGAAAGCCGCCTTCCTCGACCACCAGGCGGCGCGTGCGCACGCTTGCGCCATAGCGGCAATACCAGCCCACTGGACGCTTGCCACAGGTGCGCTGGAACGATTCGATCGCCAGGCGAATGTGTTCACGCTCCTGCTCCTCGCTCAGGCGAAACACCTCTTCCCAGCGGTAACCGTGGCTGCAGACCTCATGGCCCAGTTCGACCGCGGCGCGGGCCACGTCGGGGTTCTGTTCGAAGGCCACCGCGCAGGCATGGAAGGTGGCCGGTACGCCGGCCTTCTGCAGAATCTGCAGAATGCGCCAGATACCGACGCGCGAGCCGTACTCGTACATGGACTCCATGGCAAGGTTGCGTACGCCTTCGGGAAACTGATAGCTGCCCCACTCGGTCATGCTTTCCTGGTCGGGATCGCCCATGGCCAGGGAACGCTCGGAGCCTTCCTCGTAATTGATGACCAGGCTGATCGCCAGCCGGGCGCCGTTCGGCCAGGTGCCTTGGGGACGTTGCTGGCCATAACCGACCAGGTCTCTGAGAGGTGATGTCACGGTACGGCTCTCCAGCAGGTTGGGCAAAATGCCGGGCCTCGGGCCTCAGCAGTCGATATCTTTCAAAGCGTCATGGTCAAGGCCGCCAAGGCTTTCTCCTGCGGCAAACGCCAGGCCCATGGCCAGCGTCTGGGCAATGCAGAAAGCTGCCGTCAGTGAGCGAAAGCCGAGCAATTCGGCGTCGTCGACTTCGATCATCACCGAAGCGCACTGGCCGATCGGGCTCAGTACGCTGTCGGTAATGGCAACGATCGGCGTGCCGGCGGCGACGGCCTGGTTGCAGGCGTCGATGGTTTCCTGCGCATACGGGGGAAAGCTGACCGCGACCAACACGTCGTCGCCATGCAGCGCGCCTACCTGCTCGCGCAGGCTGCCGCCCAGGCCGCTGATGTGCACCGCGCGCCGCCCGACCCGACTCAAGGCGTAACTGAGGTAGGCCGCCATCGGGAACGAACGGCGCATGCCTACCACGAAGGTGGTGCGCGCCTGTTGCAGCAAGGCGATGGCCTGTTCCAGCGCCTGCACCTGCTGCCCTTCGGCCAGGTGTTCGAGCGAGACGATGTTGGCGCGGCTGAACGCGCCCAACATGGCGCCCACGTCGGTGGGGTCGTCCAGCAACTGCTCGCCGCGATAGTGCCGGATGCGCTCCTTGAAACTGCCTTGTCCGGCCTTTTCCAACGGTGCCTTGCACACCCGTTGCAGATCGCTGAAGCCGCCATAGCCCAGGGCCTGGGCCAGGCGGATGAACGCCGAAGCGGGTATCTGCGAACGCGCGGCCAAGGCTGCGACCGTGTTGAGCGCCACGTCATGGGGGTGCTCGATCACGTACTGGGCGGCATCGCGCATGCGTGCGGTGAGCTTGTCCTGCCCCACCGCGATGGCGCTGCGCAGTTCTTCCAGGGTGTGCGGTAATGGCATTGTTCAAAGGCTCGATCAGTATCAGCTGGGACGCAGTTCTGCGATGGCATGGGCCAGGCATTCCACCAGCCGAGTCATTTCATCGACGGTGTTGTAGTGCGCGATGGAAACGCGCACCACGCCTCCCTGAGGTGCCAGGCCCAGTTGTTCGATCAAGTGACGGGCGTAGAAGTCACCAAAGCGGATGCCGATACGCGCCGCATCGACACGGCGCACGATCGCCTCGGACTGCACGCCCTCGACGACGAAACTGATGGTCGGTACCCGGTCGCCCGCCGTGACCTGCGGCTTGCCGATGATGCGCACCCCGTCGGTCTCGCGCAGATAGCCCAGAAGAATCTCGGCCAGGGTATTTTCCTGCACCTCGAAAGCATCGAAGGCCGCTTGCATGATCTGCCGCTCGTTGCCGGTCGCGCCCAGTCGGGCGCCGATGTCCAGCAGGTAGTCGTTGATGCCCATGCAGCCGTAGGACAGCTCGTAGTTGACGTTGCCCGGCTGCAACTTGTAGGGCAGCACGTCCTGGCCGATGAAGAAGTGATTCAAGCTGGGCAGTTCCAGGAGCAGTTCGCGCTTGCCCCACAGCACCGCGAAATGCGGGCCAAATACCTTGTAGAAACTGAATACGTAATAGTCGGCGGCACTGGCCTGCACATCGACCAGACGGTGCGGCGCGTACGCCACCGCATCGACCACCAGCTTGGCGCCGCAGGCGTGCACGCGCTCGGCCACTTGGGCCACGGGGTTGACGCTGCCGAGGATATTGGAGGCGTGTGTCATGGCGACGTAGCGGGTGCGTGGCCCTAGCAGTCCTTCCAGGTCCTGCAGTTCCAGCTCCAGACTGACCGGGTCGACCGACCATACGCGCAAGGTTGCGCCACGCTCGTCGCACAGGCGCTGCCACGGACCGATGTTGGCCTCGTGGTCGCTATGGCTGACGATGATCTCGTCGCCGGGGCCGATCGATGGCGCAATGGCCCGTGCCAGCAACTGCAATAGCAATGTGGTCGAGCCGCCCATCACGCACTCTTCCGAATGCCCGGCGTTGATCAACTGTGCTACCGACGCCCGCGCTTCCAGCACCTTGGCACCGGCCTGCACCGAAGGCTCGTACGAAGCCCCCAGTTGCACGGCATGGTTCAGCAGGTACTGGCTGATGCGCTCGGCCACCGGCTTGAGCACCGCCGAGCCGCCGGCATTGTCCAGGTAGGCATAGCCGTCGGCGAGTGCGGGGAATTGGCGACGAACGTAGTCGATATCGAGGGCAGTCAAGGTGAATCTCCCGGTTGCGTGTCAGTGGTCGAGCGTGTCAGTGATGCAGGATGGCCTGCAGGAATGCCTGGGTTCTGGGCTCTTGCGGCGCGGTGAAGAAGGCGTGCGGGTCGTTCTGTTCGACGATGCGCCCGGTTTCCATGAAGATGACCCGGTCGGCGACCTTGCGCGCGAAGCCCATCTCGTGGGTAACCACGATCATGGTCACGCCGGAGCGCGCCAGGTTCTGCATCACGTCGAGCACTTCGCCGACCATTTCCGGGTCCAGCGCCGAGGTGGGCTCATCGAACAGAATCACCCGTGGTTCCATGGCCATGGTCCGGGCGATCGCAACGCGTTGCTGCTGCCCGCCCGATAGCTGGCTGGGGTACTTGT
>JAQZAY010000414.1 GCA_029239415.1 Pseudomonas sp.
GGCGGCTGAACCCATTGGCCTCGGCGCAGTCCTCGGCAAAGGTGCCCATCAGCCGCCCCTTGTCGTAGGCATCCTCCAGACCGTCGAAAAACATGTGGTCGATGATCTTGCCGTGCCCCATGCGATAGCCACTGCGCGCCTTTTCCAGAAGGTAGGGCGCGTTGGACATGCTCTCCATGCCTCCGGCGACCACCACTTCGGCACTGCCGGCAAGCAGCAGGTCGTGGGCCATCATCGCGGCCTGCATCCCGGAGCCGCACATCTTGTTGAGCGTGGTGCAACTGGTGCCGTTGCCCAGGCCAGCGCCGAGGGCCGCCTGGCGCGCCGGGGCCTGGCCGATTCCTGCGGACAGCACGCAGCCGAACAGTACCTGCTCGACCGCACTGGCCTCGATGCCGGCGCGCTCGACGGCGCCCTGTATGGCCGCAGCGCCCAGCTGTGGCGCGGTCAGGCTCTTGAGGTCGCCCTGCAAGCCACCCATGGGGGTTCGCGCGGCGCTGACGATGACAATGGGATCCTGATTCAGACTCATGAAAAGTGCTCCTTAACGAGCAGCCATGCGCAAGGCGCCGTCGAGACGGATCACCTCGCCGTTGAGCATGCTGTTCTCGATGATATGGCGGGCCAGCGCTGCATATTCCTGCGGGCGGCCCAGTCGGGGTGGAAAAGGCACGCCGGCGGCCAGCGCGTCGCGCAGCTCCTCGGTCATGCCGGCCATCATGGGCGTCTCGAAGACACCCGGTGCGATGGTCATCACGCGAATGCCAAAGCGCGCCAGCTCGCGGGCTGCCGGCAGCGTCAAGCTGGCGATGGCGCCCTTGGAGGCGGCATAGGCGGCCTGGCCGATCTGCCCCTCGTAGGCGGCGATCGATGCGGTGTTGATGATCACGCCGCGTTCGCCCTCCTCGCCCACCGGTCCCTCGGCCATGGCCGCCGCCGTCAGGCGCAGCAGGTTGAAGCTGCCGATCAGGTTGATGTTGATCACTCGGGCAAAGCTGTCGAGGCCATGCGGCCCCTGCTTGCCAAGGATCTTTTCAGCCCCGACGATACCGGCGCAATTGACCAGGCCGTGCAACGTGTCGAAGGCGTTCACGGCGGCGTCCACCGCTGCCTTGGCCGCGATTTCGTCGCTGATGTCGGCGACCGCGAAACGCGCCCGGTCGCCCAGGGCGCGGGCCTTGGCGGCGACTGCCTCGGCATTGAGATCGACCAGCATCACACGGGCACCGGCCTCGATGAGCATGTCCGCGGTGGCGGCACCCAGGCCCGAGGCCGCGCCGCTGACGATGAAATTGCTGTGGGCTATCTGCATGGCGTTTTCCTTCAGGCGCGGGCCCCAGGCGCCCGGCGTGGCTTTTTGTTGTTGGAGGCCCTCGGTCTGAAGATAGTCGCGCCGCGAGCCTGCAGGGAGCAATGGCCAAACCTGTCAATCTGGGTGACTGGTTTGGCCGCCCGGAGTCAGCGGCTTCCAGCCCGCGCCAGCGGCAGCGCCAGCGCTTGCTGGGTGAGCGTCAGGAACAGCGCGTCCAGGGCCGCCTGGCGGTCGCGCGACAGCTGGTTGATCCGTTGCAGGTAGAGGCCTTCTTCCAGGCTTTCTTGCTGCGCGCTCAAGCCATCGAGCCGCTCCCAGAAATGCTGCTCGACCTCCTCGAAGCGCTGGGGGTTTGCGCTCCGGAGGTACTCGCGCCAGAAATCCCGTTGCGCGACGTACTCGGCAAACGCATCTGACGCCTCGGCCTGCTGCACGGCTCTGGCGGCCTGGTCAAGGCGCGACCGGGTCACTCCTGCCAGCAGCTCGAACTGCAGGGTCCGGGGCTGGCCTGGCAACTGCAGCCGCTGGGCGAGTCCGGTGCGATAAGCAAGACTCACCTCGATTTCGTCCACATTTTCGCCAGCCCGCAGGCGCGCGGCGATATCGCCATTGGCAAACTGCTCGACGCGGTCCAGGCGAAACAGCCGGCGGGCCAGGTCCAGGCGAGCCTGCATGCCTTCGCCGGGCGCATGGCGCTGCAGCGTTCGTGCCATCAGCACACGCACCTCCAGCGTGCTGAAGCACGAGGCCACGCTGTCCACGCAGGTGCGCGGACTGCCGGCAAGGCTGAACACCTCGACACGCAGCTGGCTGTCGCTGCCAAGCGTCTCCAGCATTTCTCCCACACGTTGTCTCAGGTCGGAGCGCGCGTGCTCGAAGTCACTGGTCTCGGTGAGCTCGTCCAGGAGATCGAAGAAGTCGCCGCTGTCGGGCTCCCCACGCAATCGGTCCCACAGTAGGCCGCGTCGCTCCCGCTCCGACACATCGAGACCGCTCAGCCATTGGGTGCGGACCAATAGCGCCCTGCTCCGCCTTGCTGAAGCCGCCGCGGGATCGGGCAATGACAGTGCCTGGCGAACGCCTTCTGGCAAGGGATTACCGTCAAGTAACAGCGCCCGGCGCATCGAGGCAGGGGCGTCGAGTATCGCCTGGGGCAAGGCTGCCAACTGGTTGTCCCGCAGATCAGCGACTTCGAGAAAGCCGCACCACTCAAGGCCTGCGGGTACCGTTCGCAGCTGGCAACGGCGCAGGTTCAGCTCGACCAGTGGCGACAACTGTCGAAAATGCAAGCTGATCAAGCCCAACGGGTTATCGCTCAGGTCCAGCAAGCGCAGTCGACGCAGATTGCTCAGCAGTACGGCCGCCGGTGCGGTCAGGCGAATCTGGTTGCCCCGTAGCCGGACTTCGCACAGGTCAGCCAGCCCCGGCAGTCCGGCGGGCAGCGTGGTGAGCCTGTTGTTGTCGATGATGAGGCGGCGCAGTCGAGTGAAACAACCGAGGAATCTGGAGGGCAGCTGTTCAAGCGCCATGCTCGACAGGTTCAGCTCGTAGATGTGGGAAAAATCGGCGTCCAGCGGCAATTCAGGCAATGCTCCGGCCTCGATGCCAGAGAGGTTCAGGCGCATCCCGAGCGTGTCTGTGGGGACATCGATCAGCAGGTCGCCTTGCAGGCGCCAGGCACGACGCAGTTCTTCGCACAGATAGCGTCGCTGGTTGCGCCTGGCCGAGCGCGACGACGCGGCCTCCCATCGCCAGAGGGCCTGGTCGAGCCGCTCATACTGGCGTTCATGTCTCAGTAGATTGCCGAACGGCGAGCCGGAGAGCGAGCAGATGGCCTCCAGGTAGGCGGTGACTTGCGCTTCATCGAAACCGGGGTACAACGCGCGAATGCGCCGACGCAAGGTCCTGTCGGCCTCGTTGCGGACGGCCCCCCGGCCACTTAGCGGATAGCCGATTCGGCCGTCGGTCCGTCGCTGCGCAGGCACGAACCTTGGCCTGATCTCGCGTAGGCCACCAAGAGCCATGAGTTCGCTGCGCGAGTCCGGGAGCTGCTTTTGCAGCGCTTGGCGCAAGCGCTGGGCGCCG
>JAQZAY010000415.1 GCA_029239415.1 Pseudomonas sp.
TTCGCTGCCCCCTTTTCCCCTGCTGCCAGAGCAGCAACCACTGCACCCGATACGCTGCTGTAGATCATGCCCTTCCCCTCAATCCCCGGTGTAGTTCGTCCCGCCGGCACCGCGGCGGTTATTCGTTCGGTAGTCCGCGCCAGCACCATCTGGCTGGCGCCTGGTCGCTTGCTCAAGCTGCCTGCTCATGGCACGCAGCTTCATGTTCAGTTGGGTTACCAGCTCCTCGAGCGGTACCGCCTCGCCTGTGGCCGCTGCCACCCAGCCAGAGGCATTGCACTGGTCGCAGGCCAGATCGTGGAACACGCCACGGGTGATCCCCTCGCCCCGGCACCAGGTGCACGGCGCCAGCTCGATCATCGCCTTGCGCAAGGCAGGCCCGTGGCTCTTCTTCATGCTGCCACCCGGAGCGTCGGCGCCAGCGCCAGGTAGGCCCGAAGCGTCTGCATCGCGTCGAAGTGGCCACGGCACACAACGGCCAGGTAACCCTGCAGGTTCAACTCCTGGATGTAGTTGAACTGCGAGGTGCTGAGTTCGGCGTCGTTCGGCGGCGTGGCCTTGAACTCGATGTACAGGCCGAAGTAGCCGCCGCGCGCCATCGGCAGCACCAGATCGGGAACGCCTGCGCGCACGCCCTGGGCCTTGAGCTTGATCGCCACCAGCTTGTGCCGGTGCCCGCCGTTGGGGACGTGGTAGATCAGCTTGGCCACGGCCGGGTAACGCAGTTCGATCTCCTTGATCAGCGCGGCCTGCTCCTGGCCCTCCCGGTCGACCGTCTTGGGCCGGGCGCCGGGGCTTCGAACTGGAGGTTTGTGGTTGTTCACGCCGCCCCCTTCACAGTCAGGATGCCCGCCCGGATCAGGGCCTCATGCGTCTCGGCGATCGCGCGCGGCATATCCGACCAGTCCACCTCACCCCGGCCACGCCCGTCGAGCACGTCATGGCAGGCCGAGCAGGCGTAGACGGCCACGGTGTCGAAGCCCTTCATGCCCATGCCCTTCTGGCCGCATGGCAGATGCGCCAGCACGGTCGTCTCGGGGTTGAAGTTGCAGGTGCCGGGAATGCGGACAGTGCAGTCCTGGCCGCGCGCGCTGTCTCGAAGTTTCTTGCTGGTCACACGCATGGCTCAACCTCCCTGGCCTTCATCTGCTCCGGCTCGAACTCCCCAGATAGCGGCATGAGTTCACCGTCACCGTATGCGGTCATCTTCGGGCTCAGGCTGGGGCACGTGACGAACCAGCCAGCTGTTGGTGCGATGAAGGAAGGACGGCCCTTGATGGTGAGCTTCTCGCCCTTCGCGATTTTCTTGACGATCTCAACCTGGCTGCCCTGGGCGACCACCGCATCAGGCACCAGTGTCAGCGCCAAGTCGCCCGGCTTGAATTGATGGGTCATGCTGCGGCCTCCCATTGCTCGGGCATTCGACCCTTTGGCTCAGTCCAGCGCACGCCGCGCTCGGTGCCGAACACATACATGCACTCGATCATGTCGGCCAACTCGGCCACGGTCATGCGCTTGGTACTGACGCCCAGCATCACCACGCCGCCGTTGATGCCCGAAGCCATGCGTACCTCCTGACGAGCGGCGGCGGTCATGAGCGCTTTCCAGTCCTCGGCGTCCAACTTCTGCATGACGCCGTTTACGGGCCAGTCCACCTGGCGCGCTATATCGCCCAACATGGCCCAGAGCTTGGCGTTCTGCTCAAGGGTGCGCCGGGACTTGACCGGGCGCACGATGATCTCGATGGCGCCAGCGACAGCCAGTTCGGTGGCGAAGAGGTAGGCCAGGCGGCAGATCTCCCGCACTCGCGCCGGCCCAGACGACCAGAAGTGTCGAGGCTTCGCGATTAGGTCAGCAGCCACGACTCGCCTCCTTGGCCATGGCCTGTGCTGCATTCCAGATCCTGCACCAGCCGCATGCCGTCCCCGACCGATCACCGTTGCCACGATCCCATACGCCAGGTACGGCATGGCAGTGGCCGGGCGCGTTTCCGCCGGTACCGGGACGACCCTTGCCCTCTTCCAGAGCGGAAAGGACTAGACCGCGCAGTGCCTCGTTCTCGGCCTTGAGCTGGTCGCGCTCGCGCTGCACTGCCTGGCGCCGCTCAACCTCTCGCGCCCAGTCCCTGCACTCGTTGTCAGCCTCGCGCCATGCCTGCTCGATCTCCGCGAGCAGCGCCAGCACCACCTCAGGCGTCAGCTCACTGTGGAACTCGGCCAGTCGCCGGCTCTCCTCGGCTTCATCTGCGCACTTGGCTGGGTCGCAGGCCAGGGCCAAGGCCTTGATTTCTTGCTTGTCGATGGTCATCCCCGCACCTCACACGTCGGCCAGATCAGTTGAGCCTCACGCAGCGCCCCGGCCTGGTCTTGGGGCCCCTCCATCAGCACCATCGAGAACGGGCTGTAGCCGGGGACGTGGACTGTCCATACGCGCTTCATGGCTTCGTCCCGCGATACGCGCTGACGCCGGCAGCGATGGTCTCGCCGAATACCAGCCAGACAGCCCCAGCCGCAAGCAGGGCCCACACCGCCCATTCGGGAAGGAGGGAGATAGCCAGGATCAATGGAGACGCGATTACCGCCGCGGCCGCCCCGAAGATCACCATCACGAACAGCTCGCGCTTGGCGGCTTTCTTCACAGCGAGTGCGACTTCGCGCATCTTGTTGGTGTCCATCAGTTCATCCCCCTCAGTTGAGCAACGGCAGCACGCGCCTGGCGCTTGCGCAGGTAGGTGTCGACGCGCTTGCGCTGCAGCTCCTTCTTGCGCTGGCGCTCTTCGCGGATTTTCGAAGCAGCCACGATCGAGCGGATCTCGCCCAGCTTCTCGCGAACGTGGGCGCTGGCCTGGGGCCGGACTGCGCCGGTGAGCAGGCCGGCAATCGCCTGCCCATCCTCGGTGGTGGGCGCGATGCGCAGGTCGGCCAAGTACTTGGCGCCACGGGCCTGGCTGATCAGCTGTGCACGGACGGCTGACTCGATGGCGGTAACGCGGCGCCCGGCGTCGAAGCCCAGGGACACCTCCCACACGGCCGGGCGCCCCTCAGCTCGGGCGAAGGTCACCAGACGCTCGTATGCGCTCATGAACGCCATGCGAGCGCCGACCTTGTCGTTGGCCGCCAGCACCGGGGTGGAGAAGGTCATGGCCTGGCGAATCTCAGCGGTCAGCACTACGGTTTCGAACTCGTCGCTGGCGGAGAGCGCGATCGCCCATGCCTCGTCCTTGCCTGGGCGACCGTCCGCAGCCTGGAGGTGCTTCATGATGCTGGCGACGGTCAGGCGACCACCTTCACGACGGCAGGCGCGGAGCGCTCCGGACAGCGCCGACTCGTCGTACTCGCGCAGGTCATCGATCATCAGCAGAGCCGCGGCCTGGGTC
>JAQZAY010000055.1 GCA_029239415.1 Pseudomonas sp.
GGTCGTAGCCCGGCGCGATGTCGGTGGTCAGCGGGCCGAGGGTGTAGAACGGCGCCTCGTCGCAGCACTCGAGCTGCTTGTCCATGTTCTCCTTGATCAGCTGCATCGGCACGTGGCCCGGGCCTTCGATCATGCATTGCACATCATGCTTCCAGGCGATCTTGGTCAACTCGCCGAGGGTTTCGAGCTCGCCGAACTGCGCTTCGTCGTTGGCGTCGGCGATCGAGCCCGGGCGCAGGCCGTCGCCCAGCGAGAAGCTGACGTCGTAGGCCTTCATGATCTCGCAGATCTCGTCGAAATGCGTGTAGAGGAAGTTCTCCTGGTGATGCGCCAGGCACCACTTGGCCATGATCGAGCCGCCACGGCTGACGATGCCGGTCACCCGCTTGGCAGTCAGCGGCACGTAGCGCAGCAGCACGCCGGCGTGGATGGTGAAGTAGTCCACGCCTTGCTCTGCCTGTTCGATGAGGGTGTCACGGAACAGCTCCCAGGTCAGGTCCTCGGCCACGCCGTTGACCTTCTCCAGCGCCTGGTAGATCGGCACGGTGCCGATCGGCACGGGCGAGTTGCGGATGATCCACTCGCGGGTCTCGTGGATGTGCTTGCCGGTGGACAGGTCCATCACGGTGTCCGATCCCCAGCGGATGCCCCAGGTCAGCTTGGCCACTTCTTCCTCGATCGAGGAGCCCAGGGCGCTGTTGCCGATGTTGCCATTGATCTTCACCAGGAAGTTGCGGCCGATGATCATCGGCTCGAGCTCGGTGTGGTTGATGTTGGCGGGGATGATCGCGCGGCCGCGGGCGACCTCGTCGCGCACGAACTCAGGGGTGATCTCCCTGGGGATGCTGGCGCCAAAGCTGTGGCCGGGGTGCTGCTGGTCTAGCAGGCCGGCGGCGCGGGCCTCCTGCAGCTTCATGTTTTCACGGATGGCGACGTACTCCATCTCGGCGGTGATGATGCCCTTGCGGGCATAGTGCATCTGGCTGACGTTGACACCGGCCTTGGCGCGGCGCGGATTGCGCACGTGGGCGAAGCGCAGCCTGGCGAGCTCGGCGTCGTTGAGCCGTTGCTGGCCGAAGTCCGAGCTCAGGCCATCGAGGCGCTCGGTGTCGCCACGGTCGTCGATCCAGGCCGAGCGCACATCGCCCAGGCCCTTGCGCACATCGATGATGACGTCGGGATCGGTATAGGGGCCGGAGGTGTCGTAGACCAGCACCGGCGCGTTGCTCTCGCCGCCAAAGTCGGTGGGGGTATCGTCGAGACTGATCTCGCGCATCGGCACGCGAATGTCCGGGCGCGAACCCTGGACATGGATCTTGCGCGACCGGGTGAAGGGCTGCACGGATTGCTGGTCGACTTGGGCCGACTCGCTCAGGTGGGTCGTTTTTTCTTGTTTGCTCATCACAGGCTCTCCAGACAGCTTCCTAGCGGTGGAATGTCGGGAGAAGAACCTGAAAAAGACGGACGCACCCTGTGAAGGTGCAGTGCCGGATGCGGGGATGTACGACGCCTTGCAGCTGCTCGACAAATCCCGGACCTGACACAAGAGACTCGCCGGGAAGCGAGAAATCTTGTTCCCTACGCAGGCGCTAACCTGATCAGGTTCAACGGGATCCGGACACTTCCGATCTCAGCCTCTGCTTCAAGGCACCCCGACAAGAACGCGCTCAGTCTAGACTGGTCTGATCACCAAAGCCAAGCGGGCAAGCGCAGGGATGATGAATGGCGCAAATGGCAGATTGTTGCCAATGGCGCGCGCCACTACACTGCGTGTCACTCGATACTCAACGGTTCAGTAATTAAAGGTTCAAGGATCGCCCTATGCTGCGCAAACTTTCACTGGCCATTGCCGTGTCTTGTGCGTCGACTGGCCTGGCCTGGGCAGCGGACCTGCCCACCACGGTGAAGACCGACCTGGTCAGCGTCTACCAGGAAGCGGCGAGCAACAACGCCGACCTGGCCGCCGCCCGCGCTGACTACGGGGCGCGGCGCGAAGTGGTGCCCCAGGCCCGGGCCGGCCTGCTGCCGAACCTGTCGGCCGGCGCCGAAATGCTCAATACCCGGACCAGGCTCGACGAGCCGGCGATCACCGCCAACCGCAGCGGCAACGCCTGGAGCGCGACCTTGTCGCAACCGGTATTCCGCGCCGACCGCTGGTTCCAGCTGCAGGCGGCCCAGGCGGTCAACGAGCAGGCGGCGCTGGAGCTCTCGGCGACCGAGCAGAACCTTATCCTGCAAACCGCCGAAAGCTATTTCGCGGTACTGCGTGCCCAGGACAACCTGGCCGCGACCAAGGCCGAGGAATCGGCGTTCCGGCGCCAGCTCGACCAGTCCAACGAACGCTTCGACGTGGGCCTGTCGGACAAGACCGACGTGCTGCAGTCCCAGGCCAGCTATGACACCGCCCGCGCCAACCGGATCATCGCCGAGCGCAACGTGCAGGATGCCTTCGAGGCCCTGGTGACCCTCACCAACCGCGAGTACGGCGCCTTGCAGGGCGTAGTGCACACCCTGCCGGTCCTGGTGCCGACGCCCAACGACGCCAAGGCCTGGGTCGACACCGCCGCCCGGCAGAACCTCAACCTGCTGGCCACCAACCATGCCGTCGATGCCGCCGAGGAAACCCTGCGCCAGCGCAAGGCCGGCCATGCGCCAACGGTGGATGCGGTGGCGCGCTACCAGAAAGGCGACAACGACAGCCTCGGCTTCACCAACCCGGCGCCGCAGACCGGTGTGCGCTATGGCGGGGATGTGGAGCAGACCAGTATCGGCCTGCAGTTGAACATCCCGATCTACAGTGGAGGCCTGACCAGCTCGCAGGTCCGCGAGGCCTACCAGCGCCTGAACCAGGCCGAGCAGCAACGCGAGAGCCTGCGCCGCCAGGTGGTGGAAAATACCCGCAACCTGCACCGCGCGGTGAACACCGACGTCGAGCAGGTGCAGGCGCGCAAGCAGTCGATCATCTCCAACCAGAGCGCGCTTGAGGCCACCGAGATCGGCTACCAGGTCGGCACCCGCAACATCGTCGACGTGCTGGATGCCCAGCGCCAGCTGTACACCTCGGTGCGCGACTACAACAACAGCCGCTACGACTACATCCTCGACAACCTGCGGCTCAAGCAGTCGGCCGGCACCTTGAGCCCGCAGGACTTGCAGGACCTGGGGCGTTTCCTCAAGGCTGACTACAATCCGGACCGGGATTTCCTGCCGCCGGACCTGGCGGAGGCGGCGGCGAAGAACTTCGAGCGCAGGCCGTGAGCCTTGCCGCTCAGGGAGCTCTGATCCACTGAATTTCTGAAGCCGACGCTGCAGCGACCTACCGTGTCGGTACTGGTCGCCTCAGGCCTCATGGCGCATCAACCCGTCCAGGCCATCGAGCAACCGCCGCAACGCGCCCTGGTTGGCCACCATCACTGCCTTGCCCGCCGCGCCCATGCGCCGGGCATCCTGGGGCAGCTCGATCAGCCGCTGCACCGCGGCACTCAGCCCTTGGGCATCCTCGACCTGCTGCAACGCCCCTGCCTCGCCGAGCATCGCGCTGATCTCCAGGAAATTGAACACGTGCGGCCCCATGATCACCGGCAGCGACAGTGCCGCGGGCTCAAGCGGGTTGTGCCCGCCGTTGGCGACCAGGCTGCCGCCCACGAAGGCAATGTCCGCCAGCGCATAGAGAAACAGCAATTCGCCCATGGTGTCGCCCATCAGCACCTGGGTGTGCGATTCGACTGGCGTGCCGTGGGAGCGCCGCACCGTGGTGAACTGCGTGCTGCATAGCGCGTTCACGGCCTCGAACCGCTCGGGATGACGCGGGACGAGGATCAACAGCGCGTCACCGTGCACCTCGAGCAACTGCCGGTGGGCATCGAGGATGACCTGGTCTTCACCTTCATGGGTGCTGGCGGCGATCCACACCGGTCGCTGCGTGGCATTCCACTGGGTGCGCAGTGCAAGAGCGCGGGCGGCTAGCTGCTCGTCGATTCTGAGGTCGAACTTGATCGAGCCGGTGACCTGCACGCACTCGCTGCGCGCGCCGAGACTGCGAAAACGCTCGGCCTCGGTCTCGGTCTGCGCGGCGATCAGGCTCATCTCGGCGAGCATCGGCCGGGTCAGCCTGGCAAAACGTGCATAGCCCCGTGCCGATCGTGCCGAGAGCCGCGCATTGGCAAGGGCAACCGGAATCCCGCGTTTCGCGCACTGGTGGATATGGTTGGGCCACAGCTCGGTCTCCATGATGATGCCCAGTCGGGGACGTACATGATCCAGGAAACGCCCCGCCGCCCATGGAAGGTCATAGGGCAGGTAGCAATGCTGGACACGTGGTTCGTCGGGGAACAGGGCGCGAATGCGCTCGGAACCGGTGGGCGTCATGCAGGTGATGGTGATTGGCAGGTCCGGGTAGGCCTCGAGCAACGCGCGCACCATGGGCGCGGCGGCGATGCTTTCGCCGACCGACACGGCATGCACCCACAGGCCGCCCTGGCGCATGGCCGGCAGCCCCAGGGCAAAGCGCTCGGCGATGCGCTGGCGGTAGGCCGGGGCCTTGCGCCCACGCAGGAACAGGCGCAGCGCAACCAGTGGCAGGCCCAGGTGAAACAGCAGGGTATAGAGGGTTCTGTTCATGGCGGCGAAGTTTACTAGCCAATGGCCCGCAAGTGCACGAATGCCTAGAATGCCAAGCCTGCCCTCAAGGAATCACCTCATGAATGCCTACACCTACCTGGCCATCGCCATCGTCGCCGAAGTCATCGCCACCGCCTCCATGAAGGCGGTCAAGGGCCTGAGCACGCCGCTGCCCCTGCTGTTGATGGTCTGCGGCTACGCCATCGCCTTCTGGATGCTGACCCTGGTGGTGCGCAGCGTGCCGGTCGGGATTGCCTATGCGATCTGGTCGGGCCTTGGCATCGTGCTGATCAGCGTGGCAGCACTGGTGATCTACGGACAGAAGCTGGACGTGCCTGCAATGCTCGGCATGGCCATGATCGTGGCAGGCGTGGTGGTGATCCAGGTGTTCTCGAAAACCACCGGGCATTGATTGCTCGCGCAGACTGTATACTGGGCGCCTGTCCAAGCCTGTGAGGTTCCTGCATGCCATCTGCCATTTCCACTGACGTCCTGATCGTCGGCGCCGGGGTCGCGGGCCTCTGGCTCAACGCCCGCTTGCGGCGCCTGGGCTACTCGACGGTGCTGGTGGAACGCGCGAGCCTGGGTGGCGAGCAGACCATCAAGTCCCAGGGCATCATCCATGGCGGCGCCAAATATGCCTTGCACGGTGCGCTGACCGGCGCCTCGGAAGCCATCGCCGACATGCCGCGCCGCTGGCGCGAGGCCCTGGCGGGCAACGGTGAGCTGGACCTGTCCGCCGTGCGCCTGCTGTCAGAGGCCCATTACCTGTGGTCGCCGGGCACCCTGGCAGGCAACCTGACCAGTTTCTTCGCCAGCAAGGCGGTGCGTGGCCGGGTCGACCAGGTCAAGGGCGACCAGCTGCCCCCTGCCCTGCAAGACCGCGCCTTCAAGGGCAAGGTGTATCGCCTGGCCGAGCTGGTGGTCGACGTCCCTAGCCTGTTGAAGGCATTGGCCGGGCTTGCCGGCGACAGCCTGCTGGCGGGCGAGCGGGTCGAGCCACTGCACGACGGCGACACCCTGGTCGGCCTGCGGGTCGACGGCCGCGAGATCCGTGCCCAGCGCATCGTGCTGAGCGCTGGTGCCGGCACCGCCGAGCTGCTGCAGGCGCTTGGGCTGGACCAGCCTGCGATGCAGCGTCGTCCGCTGCACATGGTCATGGCCAAGGGCGCGGCGCTCAAGCCACTGTATGCGCACTGCCTGGGCGGTGGTCCCAAGCCCCGCATCACGGTCACCAGCCATCCGGCCAGTGATGGCCAGTGGATCTGGTACCTCGGCGGCGACCTGGCCGAAGCCGAAGGCGTGGCCCGCGAACCAGCCGCGCAGATTGCTGCGGCACAGAAGGAAATCGCCGGCCTGCTGCCTTGGGTAGACCTGGGCCAGGTCCGCTGGGCCACCGTGCGCATCGACCGTGCCGAGCCAGCGCAGTCGGGGCTTGTACGTCCCGACAATGCCTTCCTTGCCGAGCAGCAACGCCTGCTGGTGGGCTGGCCGACCAAGCTGGCCCTGGCGCCGGACTTTGCCGATCGTGTCCTGAACACGCTTGAGCGCGACGGCATCCGGCCCACCGAGCACCCAGACCTCAGCGACCTTCCGCGTCCTTCGATCGGCACCCCTGCCTGGGAGCAACTGCTGCCATGAGCCTACCGACCCTGCATGACTTGCACCGACCCTTGGGCAGCACCGGCCTCAGGGTTTCGCCCCTGGGCCTGGGCACGGTCAAGCTCGGGCGCGACCAAGGGGTCAAGTACCCCGCCGGTTTCACCATCCCCGACGATGACCATGCCCGCCTGTTGCTCGCCCAGGCTCGCGAGCTGGGCATCAACCTGATCGACACCGCGCCAGCGTATGGCAACAGCGAGTCACGCCTTGGCCCGCTGTTGCGTGGCCAGCGCCACGACTGGGTGATCGTCAGCAAGGTCGGGGAGGAATTCGAAAACGGCCAGTCGCGCCACGACTTCAGCGCGGCCCATACACGCTTGTCCGTGGAGCGCAGCCTCAAGCGTCTTGAAACAGATTGTATCGATCTTGTCCTGGTGCATTCGGACGGCGACGACCTGGCGATTCTCGAGGAGCAGGAGGTCTACCAGACCCTTGCCCAGCTCAAGCAGGAAGGCAAGATCCGCGGCTACGGCTTTTCCGGAAAGACCGCGGCCGGCGGGCTCAAGGCCTTGGAGCGCGGGGACTGCGCCATGGTCACCTACAACCTCAAGGAACAGGCGGAGCGTCCGGTGCTCGACTACGCTGCCGAACACGGCAAGGCCATCCTGGTGAAAAAGGCGCTGGCCAGCGGGCATCTATGCCTGGCTCCGGGCACCGATCCGGTGCGCGCCAGCTTCGAATTGCTGTTTGCCCACCCTGGGGTGTGCAGTGCTATTGTCGGCACCATCAATCCGTTGCACTTGGCGCACAACGTCGCGACTGTCGCCCGCATCCTCAGCCAGCACTGAGTCGCCCGCGCGGCCGCCCCAACGCAAGGAGGAGCCTCGTGGCGCGAACGCTGATCCGCAAGAACCCCAGCAACTTCAAGACCCTGCCGCTGCACGTCGAAGCCACCCCCGAGGCCTTGCGCTACCAGGGCATCGGCATGCCCCTGAACTTCGCCCAGACCCTGCAGCGGCGCAAACCGATACAACTGGCCGACAGCGAGCGGTTCGTGGTGGAACTGGCCAACCTGGGGGTTTCCGTGCGCCTGACCCTGAGCTGGCAGAACCGTGACTACTGGGTGCTGGTGCGCCAGCGCCGGCAGGACCGTGGCGACGTGGTGCTCAAGCTGATTTCCGGCTATGTGCCTGCGCGCGAGCTGAACCTGCCGCTGCACACCGCCATTCAGGAAGTGGCCGAGGAATGCCTGCTTGAAACGCCCGAGGGATGGCTTGGCGGGCGTTTCAACGATACCTGGCTGCCAGCGCCTTATGCGGCCGCGTTGCACTATCGCGAAGCCCTGCCCTTCGTGCTCTCGCCGCAATCTGGCGCAGCACGGCCGGTGCAGTGCGCCAACCTCCCGTTGATCGAGCGCCCAAGGGCCTATGTACACCTGCCAACGGCGTCGCTGCAGCTGATCTATGACTTGCGCCTGCAAGTGCCCAGGGAGGCGAAGTCGCTGAGCCTGTTCCACGTGGACGAGCGCCTGGAGGGCGACCAACTGGTGACCCGGCTCAATCGCAAGCGCCCGGGCCTGTACCTGATGCCGCTTCAGGATGGCCAGCCGACCGCCGAGTTGTTCACATTGAAGAAAGGCGAGCTGGTGGCGGCGAGTACACGAGGGTTGTACCTGGCCGAAAGCTTCGCAGCCCAGGAAGGCTGGGTGGTCAGGGAAGAGCGGATTCGCTGGAAGGACTGGCTGCGCCAGCATGGGCTGGCGGCGCCCAAGCGGGCCTCGGGGTTGCAGCGGTTGAAGGGCAAGGCGCGGGACCTGTTGCGCATGGCGTTGAACAAGTAGCGTCTCCCAGGCCTCTTCGCGGCTAAAGCCGCGAAAAGGCCCGTCCACACGGCACAAGGCTGCGTGGCCGGGCTTCAGTTCTTGCGGATCTTCTCCACGATGGCCGTGGTCGAGCTGTTCTCGACCAGCCCCAGCACTTTCACCGCACCGCCATAGCCGGTCACGATATCGGCGCCGACCACCTGGTCGATCCCATAGTCGCCACCCTTGACCAGCACGTCGGGCCTGACCTGGCCAAGCAGGCTTTCAGGGGTGCCTTCGGGGAAGCTGATGACCCAGTCCACCGCCCCAAGGCCCGCCAGCACCGCCATGCGCCGGTCGACACTGTTGATCGGCCGGCCCGGCCCTTTCAGGCGGCTGACCGAGGCATCGTCGTTGACTGCGACGATCAGCCGATCGCCCTGGGCGCGCGCCTGTTCCAGGTAGGTCACGTGACCGGCATGGAGGATGTCGAAGCAGCCATTGGTGAAGACGATCTTTTCCTTGTGCGCGCGGGCATCGTCGATGGCCAGCAGCAGCTGGTCGAGACTCAGCACGCCGCGCTCGGAACCCTCTTCGCGCTGGATCGCCCGGCGCAACTCGGGGGCGCTGATCGCGGCCGTGCCCAGCTTGCCGACCACGATGCCGGCGGCGAGATTCGCCAGGCCCACGGCCTGGGGCAGGTCTTCGCCCGCGGCAATCGCCGCGGCCAGGGTGGAAATCACCGTATCGCCCGCACCGGTGACATCGAATACCTCGCGGGCCCGTGCCGGCAGGTGCATCGCCGGGTGATCGGCACGCAACAAGGTCATGCCATGCTCGCCACGGGTCACCAGCAAGGCGCTCAGCTCAAGGTCCAGCATCAGTTGCAGGCCCTTGGCAACGAGCTCCGATTCATCGGCGCAGCGGCCGACAACGGCCTCGAATTCACTGAGGTTCGGGGTAATCAGGCTGGCGCCACGGTAGACAGAGAAATCCTTGCCCTTGGGGTCGGCCAGCACCGGGATACGCCTGGCTCTCGCAGCCTGGATCAGATCCTGATGATTACGCAGGGCGCCCTTGCCGTAGTCCGACAGGACCAGCACCTTGACGCCGTCGAGCAAGGTATCCACTTCGGCACCCAACGACAACGCATCGGTGGCGAACGGTTCTTCGAAGTCGATGCGCAGCAATTGCTGGTGACGGCTCATGACCCGCAGCTTGACGATGGTCGGCTGGTGCGCGATGCGCTGGAAGATCGAGCGCACGCCCGCAGCCTGCAGGCTGTTGGCCAGGCTCTCGGCCGCCTCGTCCTGGCCGGTGACGCCAACCAGCGAGGCCGGCGCGCCCAGCGCGGCGATGTTCAAGGCAACGTTGGCCGCACCGCCTGGACGGTCCTCGATCTGCTCGACACGAACCACTGGTACCGGCGCTTCGGGCGAAATTCGCGACGTACCGCCATGCCAGTAACGGTCAAGCATCACATCACCGACCACCAGGACCGGCGCCTGGTCAAATCGTGGCATGGATAACTTCATGGAAACTCCAGGGGGTGATAAAAGCTGCGCGGATAATAACATAGCGACAGAGGGCAACCGCACGCCAGCTGTACGTTCAGGAGCGGTCGTCCGGTGCCGGGCCATTCAGTGGACGTACCCAGAATAGTTCGTGTCGACGCACTGCCTTGCGGAAAAATTCGTCTTCGCCCGTCCGCGGCCAGCGTCGCCCAGCGAGCAACCGCTGGAGGGTCCGACGCACCCGTCTCTTCAGCGGTGGCCGGCCCTGCAGGTCGTGCTGCATGCCCAGGGCCATGGCCTTGTCCAGGCGCGTGGCGGCGTCCAGCTGCGGGCTCCACAGCCTGTCGGCAGGCAGCGGCTCGATGCTCGGCGGCAACGCGATGCCGTAATCGGCCGGCCCCATCGGCCAGCGGTCGTTGTCATGCAGGTGATTGGCGTACAACAACAGGTTGTGCGGCCGCCAGGCGCTCAGTTCGATGGCTTCCATCAACGCGCGGGTACTGGCGACATGGTCGCTGTGCGGGTCCAGCTCAGGGTGAGGGGTCAGCACCACCTGAGGACGATGCAGCTCCAGCAGACGGGTCAGGTCTGCCACCAGGTTGCGCCAGGTTGGCTGGCCATCAGCATCGCCTGGCAGGCTCACCGAATTGTGCTGGCGCACCGTGCGGATATCGCGCTGCCCGGACTCGCGAGAGCCGAAGGCCTGTTCGGGTTGATCAGCCATCGCGCCCAGCTGCAGGCAGTAGTAACCCAGTTGCACGCACCGCTGCTGCGGCACACCGCCCCACAACGGCACCGCCAGGCTGTCCCAGCTGCGCAGGCGGCCCTTGAGCGAGGCCGCCTGGGCCGCATCCAGGCCCATGCTCTGGAAGGCCTCGGCCTCGATTTCACCCTGCGTGAGGGTGACGATGGAAACCTCGGGCGCCCGGCTGTAGAGGCCGAAGGCCGCCAGCTCGGCATCATCGGCATGGGGGGCGATGATCAGCAACGATTGCTCGGCGAAGTCCGGGTTGCTCATCGCATGCAGGACAGCGGTGGGCGCCAGGCGGCAGAACCGCCCGCGCACGGTCAGCGCTCCGGCAGCCAGTGCCTGGCCCTGACCGGACAGGTTGATGAACCGCTCCCCTGCGACACCTCGCTCGAAATCCTGGCGATCATCACCGACCCACACCTGCGGATCGAGCAATCGGCCCAGCCAGCGGCTCTGGACCCGTACCTGCAGCACCAGCGTCTGTGCGGCGCCGAAGTCACCCGAGACGTGCAATGCCCCGCCAGCCAGCGATACCGGAAAACGTGGCGTATCGGCCGGGAAATCGTAGCGATAGTCGTCGCTCGGCGCATAGAACAGATGGTCGGCGAACCATGCCTCGTGGGCGATCCAGCCCAGTAGCAGCAACAACGGCAACGGCCACCACGCGATGAAGATGCCGAACAGCAGCGCCGCCAGCAACGCACCGGTCACTACCAGGCGCTTGCGTTGGCGATGCCGCTTGAGCAACTGTTGCTTGCGTCCGCTCATGGCTGCATGACCTCGCTCAAACCCGGTAGACCGGCACCCGGTGGCACCAGCGGTCCTTGTATTCCCGATCGGCACGGCCGAACGAATAACGCAGCGGCTTGCCCAGGGCATGTGCCTCTTCCCAGGCGGCCTGGGTGTTGACGAAGCTGAGCACGCTGCCAGGGCTGAATTCGCGTTGCTGCGGATCCACGCCCCCGTTGATGTATTCCAGGCTGACCCACCTGGCCGCCTCCACGCGGTACAGGACCTGCACCGCCACCGGCTCGTCATTCAGGTAGATGACAGACCCGGTCATGAATTCGCGCAGCAGGCTGAACACTTCGGCAAGATGGGCGTGCCCCGGTGCCTCGAAGTTCCAGCGACGCTGGAACAGGTCGGCGTAGATACGCGCCTGTTCGCTGGCGGTCAGCTCCAGCATCGGGCGGATGCTGCCGCCAGCCTCCTCGAGCAGGCGCTTTTCGCGTCGCTGGTTATAGCGAAACTTCTTGCTGTAGTCCTCCGGCTCGCGGGCCAGCGCCAAGCCCTCGGGCTGCTCGACAAGGCCGGTGACGTTGTCCGCGTTGAGTTGCGAAACGTAACGCATCCCGTGACGCACCCGAGCCCTCGCATGCTCCGCGGCGGGCAGGATGATCTCGGCGTTGCCCAGGTCGAACAGGCCCCGCTTGCCTTGGCGCTTGAGCACGTCCTTGGACAAGGCGACATGTCGCCCCCAGGTCGGCATCGCTGCAAGCATTTCGCCGTCCACGAACCACCCCAGGTAGCGCACTGCAATGCCTGCCAGGCCTGCCAGTCGTTCAACGACAACGGGGTGAGTCGCCACGCTGCCGCCGTAGCGTTGCCAGGCGTGGGCATAGTCCCTGGCATCGATCGGCGTCCAGCCGCTTTCCCGCCAGGCCCTGCAATAACTCAGGATCAAACGTGCGGCTCCTTCATCACGCCATCGGTCGTCTCGTCGAAGTTCTTCTCGTGCAGACGCGCGTACTGGCCATTGAGGGCCAGCAATTCGGCGTGAGTACCTCGTTCGATGATGCGGCCCTGGTCCATCAGCAAAATCAGGTCGGCTTTCTCGATGGTCGACAGGCGGTGGGCGATGACCAGCGTGGTACGCCCCTTCATCACACGGTCCAGGGCAGCCTGGATATGACGCTCGGATTCGGTGTCGAGGGCCGAGGTGGCCTCATCGAGAATCAGCAACGGGGCATTCTTGAGCAACGCGCGGGCGATCGCCAGGCGCTGGCGCTGGCCGCCGGACAGCAGCACGCCGTTCTCGCCCACCAGCGTGTCGTACCCCTCGGGCATGGCCTCGATGAACTCGGCAGCGTAGGCGTCCGTAGCAGCCTTGCGTACATCTGCGAGCGGCGCGCCGGCGAGGTCGCCATAGGCAATGTTGTTGGCGACGGTGTCGTTGAACAGCGTCACCTGTTGAGTCACCAGCGCGATATGACGGCGCAGGTTGGTCAGCTTGTAGTCCTCGACGTCCATGCCATCGAGCAGGATCTGGCCTTTGTCATGGTGATAGAAGCGCGGGATCAGGCTGGCCAGGGTCGACTTCCCGCTGCCAGAACGCCCCACCAGCGCAACCATCTGCCCTTCCTTGGCCGTGAAAGAGATATCGCTGAGCACAAGCTTTTCGGTGCCTGGGTACTGGAAGCTGAGGTTGCGCACTTCGAGGCGCCCGTTTACCCGCTGCACTTCCTGGGTACCGGTATCGACTTCCGGCGCTTCGTCGAGCTGCTCGAAGATGCTTTCGGCGCCCGCGAGCCCCTTCTGGATGGTGGCACTGACTTCCGACAGTTGACGGATCGGCTTGGGCAGCAGGCCGGCGGCGGTGATGTAGGCGATCAGCTCACCTGCCGATGCATCGCCGCGCATGTACAGTACCAGGTACATCAACACGGCCATGCCGACGTAGATCACCAGCTGCAGGACAGGCGTGTAGATCGACTGGGTACGCGTCATGCCCAGGCTGCGATTCATGTTGTCGGCGCTGGCGTTGTGGAAGCGCTCCGTTTCATAGGACTCGCCACCGAAACTGCGCACCACGCGATAGCCCTGGATAGTCTCCGAGGCCACATGGGTCACATCGCCCATCGCGACCTGGATCTTCTTGCTCTGCTTGCGGAATTTCTTGCTCGCACTGCTCACCAGCACCGCGATGACCGGCAGGATCGCCAACAGCACCAGAGTCATTTTCCAGTTGGTGTACAGCAGGTAACCGAACAGGAAGACAACGGTCAGGCCCTCACGGATCACGACCTTGATCGCATCGGTGGCCGCACCGGTCACCATGGTAACGTTGTAGGTGATGCGCGAGATCAAGTGGCCTGAATTGTGGTTGTCGAAATAGCGGTTGGGCAGGGTCAACAGGTTATCGAACAGCTCGCAGCGCAGGTCATGGACCACGCCACGGGCGACCTTGGCCAGGTAGTAGTTGCCAAGAAACGAGCCTATGCCCTGGTAGACCGCGATCAGCACGATCAGCAGTGGCACGCCGAGTACCAGCGAAACGCCCAGGAACTTGGCGTCATCGGGCTTCTGCAAGGCATCGAGGAAATGTTTGAGCATGTCCGCCAGCATCGGTTGGCTGGATGCGAAGAGCACGAACCCCACTATGCTAATAGCAAAAGCGCCCCAGTACGGGAGCACGTATTTCAGCAATCGCAGATAGATCTTCATGCTCGATTGCTGGTCGGGATTGGCCATTTGGTGCGCCTCGTACGTTTAAAAGACAGACAAGCTGCGCATTGTAACAGCGAAGCAATCAATATGAGTCAGCGGGGCCGGGACGCGCGGCAATGCCTGCCGGCAGCCGCGACATCATCGCCCGCATCCCCTACCGTTGCGCTGCGCTTGCTGGCAAGCCACCGCGCGCCGGGTGCTGGCGAGCCGCCAACACGATGCTCAGGGCAATCGGCAGCCAGGTAATCAGCCAGTCTGCATTGGGCTTGAGCCAGAGGCCGATCCCATCGGTCAGCAGCGACACGCCGGAAAACACCCACAGGGCCAGCACCACCTGCCCAAGCGGCTGCGCGCGCGATACCCAGCCGCGCCACCCCACCACGAGCCACAGGCAGGCAAACAGCAGCAGTCCGATCACCCCCTCGCGAACCCCGGTATCCAGAAACAGGTTGTGCGGATGCTTGAAGGCGACCTGCAGCTCGACAACCGGGATCTCGTACGGATGGAAGCCCAGGCCCATCACCCAGTTATCGAGCATCAGCTGCAGGCCGCCATGCCATAGCTCAGGGCGGTAGGACACGCCACGCTGCGACAGGATTTCCGGGTCATACAGGGCAATGGCCCCCACCCCGAGGCCGACCAGGACGAGCAGGCCCACCCCCATGCGCGAAGGACGCGCGATCACCATCACCAGCATGCAGGCGGCCAGGCCGATCCACACACCCCGGGTCTGGCTGAAGCCCAGAAACATGCCGTAGCCCACCGCGGGGATCAGCGCCAGCAACCTCACCCAGAGATTGAGGGGCCTGGCCCGAAGCGTGAAGGCCCCCATGATTGCCAGTGCGCCCACGGCATGCGCGGCCATGATGGCGGTGTCCCACAGGCCCACGGCAATCAACCGCCCGTTGAAGGCTTGCCCGGCCACCGGGTAGAAGGCGATCCAGGACACGATTGCAAACAGCCCACCCACCAGCGAGGCGTACAGCAGCAGCGATTCGAGGGACCACTTGCGGCTCTGGGCGGCCAGCAACACGCCCACCAGCGTCAGCGCCACGTAGATCGGCACCTTGCTCTTGCTGAAGGCGTTGTCGCCGCCCTCCACCGCCAGCACCAGCAGGGTCCAGACGACGAAAAGGGCAAACAGCACCGTTTCTGGCTGCTTGAGCATCACGCGAAAATCCCGGTGGAACAGGGCCAGCAACGCTGGCAGCCACAGCAGGAAGATGATCATCTGGTGGTAGAGCTTGTTGTTCGGCAACACCCAGGGTCCACACAGCAGTACCAGCAGTCCCAGGGATGCCCAGATCACCAGGACTTCCTTACCCATCAGTCTTTTTATGCTTTTCAACAATTGTCCTTACCCAGGAGTCGGTTGGCGACCCGCTCTAGCTGGGCCTTGTCGGCGTTTTTCCAGGCACCTTTGATACAGTAGTGCTCGGCCAGGTAGTGGACAAAATTGAGCCTGAGCTGAGCATCCAGCGGCCAATCGGCAGCGTCGCGCGCCAGAGTGATCACCTGGTCAGCGGTGTCGGCATGCACGACCAGCCCTTCAATGTTGTAGAACGCCTGGCCGAGCGTCATCACCGGCTTGCCCAGCAGGAGGCTTTCCAGCCCCACCGTCGAATTCAGCGTGATGACGAACTGACTGGACTCGATCAGTTGCTGGGTGGCGTTGCCATTGGCGAACAGCAGTCGCTCGTGCGTGCGAGCGTGCAGGTCAGGATAGGACTCCCGGCTCGAGGGGTGCTCCTTGAAGACCACCGTCAGGCCGGTTTCCGCGGCCAGGCGCTCGCCCAGGCCGAACAGCTCGCGCATGTTCCTGACCCAAGGAGAAAACAATCGGACCTGGGTGTCGCGGTCGTCCTGGAACGGAACGAATACGTACTGCGCCGGCAAGTCGATCGGTGCGGGGCCTGCGCTACGCGGTTGGCGTGGCACGAGCACGGCCCTGCTCTTCACGTCGCACGCAGGAGGGGGGAAATCGCGGTAGAACCCAGGGTCGCGGGGAACCGAATTGAGGTAATTCACACCCCGCGGGTCCACGGTGGTGGTATCGGGCAGCAACCCGTTTTCGAAGAAGAACGTCTTGCAGCCCGGCGGAGCCAGCGCTGCCAGCAACCGGGAATAGCGATGGGCGCCATTCCAGAACGCCAGGACGTCGGGACGCTCCCGGTCAAGCAGGGCCTGGGCACGCAACGCTGTCCACAGCAGCTCCAGGCGCAGCAGCTGACGGTACACGCATCCGTTGGACTTCTTCTTGACCTGTCGCTCTTCGCATTTTTCATCGATCAGGCGCTGCCAGTCGATGCGCGAAAGTACGCTGGAAATCTGTGAGAGCCGCGGCCAAGGCATGTCTCGAGGCGTGACGACTTTACCCTGGAGATCCGTCTCGGCAAGCAACCGGCTGAAATAGAGGCCTTGGTGCTTGGCAAAGGAAATGAACATCGTTGTTGTCATAGAGCGTCCAAAAT
>JAQZAY010000416.1 GCA_029239415.1 Pseudomonas sp.
CTAGGCGCGATTTCCTTCCTGCCGCCACCGGGTGACCCGATGACCAGCCGTACCGAGGCCGTGAAGGCCTACCTGCTCGACCTGCAAGACCGTATCTGCGCCGCCCTGGAACGCGAGGACGGCACCGCCCGCTTCGTCGAAGACGCCTGGGTGCGTGATGCCGGGGGCGGTGGACGGACCCGGGTCATCGGCGAAGGCGCGCTGATCGAGAAAGGGGGCGTGAACTTCTCCCATGTCTTCGGGGCCGGCCTGCCGCCGTCGGCCAGTGCCCATCGACCGGAACTGGCCGGGCGTGGTTTCGAGGCCCTGGGCGTCTCGCTGGTCATCCATCCCTACAACCCTCACGTGCCGACCTCGCACGCCAACGTGCGTTTCTTCATCGCCGAGAAGGAGGGCGAGGAAGCGGTCTGGTGGTTCGGCGGCGGCTTCGACCTGACGCCCTACTACGGCAACGAAGAAGACTGCGTGCACTGGCACCGGGTCGCCGAGCGTGCCTGCGCGCCGTTCGGCCCTGACGTCTACCCGCGCTACAAGGCCTGGTGCGACCGCTACTTCCACCTCAAGCACCGGGGCGAGCCCCGTGGCATCGGCGGGCTGTTCTTCGACGACCTCAACGCGTGGGACTTCGACACCTGCTTCGCCTTCCTCCGTGCCATCGGTGATGCCTACCTGGAGGCCTACCTGCCCATCGTGCAGCGTCGCAAGCACCTGGCCTACACGGCCCAGCAACGGGAATTCCAGGAATACCGCCGGGGACGCTACGTGGAGTTCAACCTGGTCTACGACCGCGGCACGCTGTTCGGCCTGCAGTCGGGCGGGCGTACCGAGTCGATCCTCATGTCGTTGCCCCCCCAGGTACGCTGGGGCTACGACTGGAAGCCGGCACCAGGCAGCGAAGAGGCTCGCCTGACCGATTATTTCCTGACCGATCGAGACTGGTTGGGGCAATGACCGCTGTGGATAACTCAGGAGCAGACATGGACCAGTACGTCGTTTTCGGCAACCCGATCGGCCACAGCAAGTCGCCGTCGATCCATCGGCTGTTCGCCGAGCAGACCGGCCAGGCCCTGGCCTACACCACCCTGCTGGCGCCCATCGACGGGTTCAGCGCGTGCGCGCTGGGCTTCTTCAAGCAAGGCCAGGGGGCCAACGTCACCATACCGTTCAAGGAAGAAGCCTTGCACTTGTGTGACCACCTGACAGCGCGTGCGCAGCGTGCAGGCGCCGTGAACACCTTGAGCAAACTCGACGACGGCACGTTGCAAGGCGACAACACCGACGGTGCCGGGCTGGTCCGTGACCTGACGGTCAATGCCGGGGTCACGCTGGCCGGCAAGCGCATCCTGGTCCTGGGGGCGGGCGGCGCCGTGCGCGGGGTGCTCGAGCCACTGCTGGCGCAGGGCCCGAAGGCCGTGCTGATCGCCAACCGTACCGTGGAGAAGGCCGAGCACCTGGCCCGCGAGTTCGCCGACCTGGGGCCGGTGATCGGCAGCGGCTTCACCGCCTTCGTCGAACCGGTGGACCTGATCGTCAACGCCACCTCCGCCAGCCTGGCCGGCGAACTGCCGCCCCTGGCCGACAGCCTGGTCGAGCCGGGTCGCACGGTGTGCTACGACATGATGTACGGCCGCGAACCGACGCCGTTCTGCCAATGGGCCACGCGCCTAGGTGCCGCCCAGGTGCTGGACGGGCTGGGCATGCTCGCCGAGCAGGCCGCGGAAGCCTTCGAAGGCTGGCGAGGCGTACGACCGGACACCGCACCAGTACTGGCGCACCTGCGCCGTCAGTTGACCCAAGGCTGAGCGCCGAGGGTCACGTCGGGTCGGTGAAGCGGATGGGACAGTGCGCGGCCCCTTCCAGCGTCTGGATATCGACCATCACCTGCGCCCGTGCGCGACGCAGGGTCAGACTGCCGCCACGACGCGCCAGCCGCCGCGCCTCGCGGTGCAGCATGTCCACGCCCGAATAGTCGATGAAGTTGATCTGCGGCGCCTCGACGATCACGTGCGGCCCTTGGCAGCGCTGCAGGCGCACCTGCAGGTGATGGGCCGCGCCGAAGAAGATCGAGCCGCCGATCCTGAGTACGTCCGTGTCACCCTCGCGACTCTGCTGCACGCGAGGGCGGGACGTGCGCTTGAGGTAGAAGAACAGCGAGGCCAGCACGCCGGCGTAGATGGCCGTCTGCAACTCCAGCAGCAAGGTGGCGCAGGCGGTCAGCGCCATCACGACGAATTCGGCGCGGCTGACCCGGAACAGCGCGGCGATGGCCGGTCGGTCCATCAGCCCCCAGCAGATCAGCAGGATGCCGCCGGCCATGGCCGGCACCGGCAGCCAGGCGATCAGGCTGGCGCTGGTCAAGGCGAACACGCCCAGCCACAGGGCCGAGCAGACGCCGGCCAGCGGCGAGCGGGCACCGGCGTCCAGGTTCAGGCCGGAGCGGGTGAAGGAGCCGGACGACAGGTACCCGGAGCACAGCGAGCCGACCAGGTTGGACAGACCCTGGCCACGAATCTCCTGGTCGGCGTCGATCAGTTGCTCCGAGCGTGCCGAGAGCGAGCGGGCGATCGACAGGCTGGTGACCAATCCCAGCATGCCCACGGCCACCGCGCTGGGCAGCAGGCGCAGGATCGTCTCGGCGTCCAGCAGCGGCAGGGGGCTGAGCGGTGGCAACTGGCCGACGAAGGCCGGTACGCGTGTCACTTCTCCGAACAGGCCTGGCAAAGACCAGGCTAGCAGGCTGATGGCCGTCAGACTGATCAGTAACCCCGGCCAGCGAGGACGCCAGCGCTTGAAGCCTGCGCCGAGCAGCACCGTCGCCAGACCGAGCACCATGGCCGGCACATCCACCTCGCCCGCGTGGGCCAGCAGGGCCTGCGCGGTCCCCAGGGCCGTGGCCTGGCTGGGCAGGTCCAGACCGAGCAGATTGGGCATCTGGCCCAGGGCGATGACCACCGCTGCGCCCAGGCTGAAGCCGAGCACCACGGCGTGGGAGACGAAATCCACCAGCGTGCCGAAGCGCAGCAGGCCGAGGGTGAGCTGGAACAGGCCAGCCACGAAGGTCAGCAGCAGCACCAAGGTCACGTAGTCGGCACTGCCTGGAACGGCCAGAGGACTGATGCTGGCGTAGAGCACGACTGAAATGGCCGCTGTGGGACCACTGATCAGGTGCCAGGACGAGCCCCAGAGGCAGGCGATCACCACCGGCACCATGGCTGCGTACAACCCGTATTCGGCAGGCAGTCCGGCGATCAGGGCATAGGCAATGGACTGTGGCAGCGCCAGGATGGCGCCGCTGAGGCCGACCAGCACGTCCTGGCGCAGGTCGCGCCAGGTCAGGTGCGGCAGCCAGGCCATGAAGGGC
>JAQZAY010000417.1 GCA_029239415.1 Pseudomonas sp.
TCGAAGACCATGCCCGCGCCCTATTCAAGGTCGTCACCGAAGGCGTGGTCGGCGAGACCTACAACATCGGCGGCCACAACGAGCAGAAGAACATCGACGTGGTACGCAGCATCTGCGGCCTGCTCGACGAACTGGCACCGCAGCGTCCGGACGGTGTGGCGCACTATGCCGACCTGATCACCTTCGTCAAGGACCGCCCGGGCCACGATCTGCGCTACGCCATCGACGCCAGCAAGATCGAGCGCGAACTGGGCTGGGTCCCGCAGGAAACCTTCCAGACCGGCCTGCGCAAGACCGTGCAATGGTATCTGGACAATCTTCAATGGTGCCGTCGCGTACAGGACGGCAGTTATCAAGGTGAACGCCTGGGCTTCACCGAACCTAAGGACTTGATCGCATGATGAAAGGTATCGTTCTGGCCGGAGGCTCCGGCACCCGCCTGCACCCCATTACCCTGGGTGTTTCCAAGCAGTTGCTGCCCATCTACGACAAGCCGATGATCTACTACCCGATCTCGGTACTGATGCTGGCCGGCATCCGCGAGATCCTGCTGATCTCCACGCCCCAGGACCTGCCGCAATACCGCCAGTTGCTGGGTGATGGCAGCCAGTTCGGGATCAACATCCAGTTCGCCGAACAACCGGCGCCGGACGGCCTGGCCCAGGCGTTCCTGATCGGCGAGGAGTTCATCGGCGACGACCCGGTGTGCCTGATCCTGGGTGACAACATCTTCCACGGTCAGCACTTCAGCGATCAGCTCAAGCGGGCCTCGGCGCACCCTACCGGCGCTACCGTGTTCGGTTACTGGGTCAAGGACCCCGAGCGTTTCGGCGTGGTCGAGTTCGACGCGGACGGTCGCGCACTGTCCATCGAAGAGAAACCGGCCGAGCCCAAGTCCAGCTACGCGGTCACCGGCCTGTACTTCTACGATAACGACGTGGTGCGCATCGCCAAGGACGTCCAGCCTTCGCCGCGCGGCGAGCTGGAAATCACCGACGTCAACAACGCCTACCTGGAACGCGGCGACCTGCGCGTCGAGCGCTTCGGCCGTGGCTTCGCCTGGCTCGACACCGGTACCCACGACAGCCTGCTCGATGCCTCGCAATATGTGCAGACCATCGAACACCGTCAGGGGCTGAAAGTGGCCTGCCTGGAAGAAATCGCCTACCAGAACCGCTGGATCGACCGCGAACAGTTGCTGGTACGTGCCAAGTACTTCGGCAAGACCGGCTACGGCCAGTACCTGTATTCGCTGGCCGGAGAAACCCGATGAACGTGATCGCTACCGAACTGCCCGATGTTTTGATCATCGAGCCGAAGGTTTTCGGTGACGAGCGCGGCTTCTTCTACGAAAGCTTCAACGCCCGGGCTTTCAAGGAAGCCACCGGCATCGAGCTGCCGTTCGTTCAGGACAACCACTCGCGTTCGGCCCGTGGCGTGCTGCGCGGGCTGCACTATCAGGTGCAGCATGCCCAGGGCAAGTTGGTGCGCGTGGTTGCCGGGCAAGTGCTGGACGTGGCGGTGGACATCCGCCGCAGTTCGCCCAACTTCGGCAAGTGGGTGGCCGTCGAGCTGTCCGCGCAGAACAGCCGCCAGCTGTGGATTCCGCCAGGCTTCGCCCACGGCTTCGTAGTCCAGAGCGAGTACGCCGAATTCCTCTACAAGACCACCGACTACTACGATCCGTCTTCGGAACGCAGCATCGCCTGGGATGACGAGCAATTGGCAATCGATTGGCAGCTGGATACAGCGCCATCGCTGTCGGCCAAGGACCTGGCCGGCAAGCGTCTGGAAGAGGCCGACGTGTTTCCGTGATCGGCCTGCGGCAACGTCGCGATGCATGTCACCCGTGCTTCGCGGCGGTTGCCTGACGCATAATACGCCGGTCTATCCCGGCGTGTTGTCCTATGACCTCCAGATCTTCCTCCACTCGCAGACCCCGCTGGCGCAGCCTGGCGATCCTCGCCTTGTGCCTGGCGCCCCTGTTGTGGCCACTGGAACATTTGGCCGAGCGCTATTACAAAAGCGAGTTGGTCAGCCAGAACCGGCAGACGCTGGACCTCTACGTCGCCAACCTGCTGGGCACCCTGCACCGCTACGAAACCCTGCCGCAAATCCTCGGTGACCTGCCCGCGCTGCGTGCGCTGCTGGCTGCACCTCGCGACCCTCAAGCAACGCTAGACGCCAACCATCTGCTCAAGGACATCCGCGAACAGACAGGGGCGGAAGTCATGTACCTGCTGGACGCCGACGGCAATACCCTGGCCGCTTCCAACTGGGAGCAGCGCGACAGTTTCGTCGGTCGCAACTTCGCCTTTCGCCCCTATTACAGCGATGCCGTCGCCGGGCGCCTGGGACGCTTCTTCGGGCTTGGCACCACGTCGGCAAAACGCGGCTACTTCTTCGCCGCCGCCGTACATGACCAGGACAAGGTCATCGGCGTGCTGGTGGTGAAGGTCGACCTCGACCACACCGAAACCCTGTGGGGCAAGACGCCCGAACAGCTCCTGCTCACCGACCACAACGGCGTGGTCATCCTCACTTCGCGCCCCGAATGGCGCTTCCGCGCCACGCGCCCGCTCAGCGACGGCGAGCGTCAGGCCATCGTCTCGATCCTGCCCTACCCCACCCGCGACCCGCAGCCGCTGAATCTGGACGCCGACGCCTGGCTCACCCAGACGCGAACCATCGCCGAAACCGGCTGGAACGTCAGCATCCTCGCCCCCAAGACCTTGCTCGATCGCCCGGTGCGCACCGTCGTGGCGGTGGGCGGAGCCCTGCTCCTGGCATTGATGCTGCTGCTTGGCCTGATGATGCAGCGTCGCCGCCACTACCTCGAACGCATCGAATTCGAAGGCCGCACCCGGCACGAGCTGGAAACGCGGGTGGTGGAACGCACCAGCGCGCTGGAAGGGCTCAACAGCAAGCTGCGCCAGGAAGTGCTCGAGCGCGAGCAGGCGCAGCAGGAGCTGGTGCGTGCCCAGGACGAACTGGTCCAGGCCGGCAAGCTGTCGGCGCTGGGCACCATGTCGGCCAGCATCAGCCACGAGCTCAATCAGCCCCTGGCAGCCATTCGCAGCTACGCCGAGAACACCGAAGTGCTGCTCGACCACGAGCGCATCGAGGATGCGCGGGGCAACCTCAAGTTGATCAGCGAACTGACCGGCCGCATGGCATCGATCATCGCGCACCTGCGCGCCTTCGCCCGCCGCGACCGCCACGCCCTGGAAAGCGTCGCCCTGCAGCCGGCCCTCGACGATGCCCTGGCGCTGCTCGCCAAGCGCCGCCGGGCCATGGCCGTCGAGCTGATCCGCGACCTGCCCGATGCGCCGCTCTGGGTCCAGGCCGGCGAAACC
>JAQZAY010000418.1 GCA_029239415.1 Pseudomonas sp.
TCGGCCGATGTGCTGATGAACCGCCTGGTCGAGTTCGATGCCGCCCAGGGCAAGGTCGTGCCCAGCCTGGCGCAACGCTGGACGGTATCGGACGATGGCCTGGTCTACGACTTCACGCTGCGCGACGGGGTGAAGTTCCACACCACGTCCTATTTCAAGCCCACGCGCCCGCTGACCGCCGACGACGTGCTGTTCAGCTTCCAGCGCATGCTCTACCCCGCCCATGCCTGGCACAAGAGCGCGCCGGGCGGGTACCCCCATGCGCAATCGCTGCAACTGGGCAGCCTGATCAAGGCCATCGATGCGCCGACGCCCACGACGGTGCGCTTCACCCTCTCGCACCCGGACGCCACCTTCCTGGCGACGCTGAGCATGGGCTTCGCCTCGATCTACTCGGCCGAGTACGCCGACCAGTTGCTCAAGGCCGGCACGCCGGAAAAGCTCAACACCCAGCCCATCGGCACCGGGCCTTTCGTGTTCCAGCGGTTCCAGAAGGATGCCGTGGTCCGCTACCGTGCCAACCCGGGTTACTTCGGCGGCAAGCCCGCCGTCGATCCGCTGATCTTCGCCATCACGCCGGACGCCAACGTCCGGCTGCAGAAACTCAAGCGCAACGAGTGCCAGATCGCCCTGTCGCCCAAGCCGCTGGACATCGCCGATGCCAAGCAGCTGCCGGACCTGAAGGTCGAAAGCACACCGGCGTTCATGACGGCGTTCGTCGCCCTCAATACCCAGCACCCGCCCTTGGACAAGCCTGAAGTCCGTCAGGCCATCAACCTGGCGTTCGACCGGGACAGCTACCTGAAGGCGGTGTTCGAGGACACTGCCATCGCGGCCACCGGCCCTTACCCGCCCAATACCTGGAGCTATGCCGAGCACCTGCCGGGGTACCCGACCGACGTGGAGAAGGCCAAGCGCCTGCTGGCCAAGGCGGGCCTGCCCGACGGCTTCACCACGACCCTGTGGACGCGACCGTCGGGCAGCCTGCTCAACCCCAACCCCAACCTGGGCGCACAGATGGTGCAGGCCGACCTGGCCAAGGTCGGCATCAAGGCCGAGATCCGCGTGATCGAATGGGGCGAGCTGATCCGTCGGGCCAAGCAGGGCGAGCATGATTTGCTGTTCATGGGCTGGGCCGGCGACAACGGGGACCCGGACAACTTCCTCACGCCGCAATTCTCCTGCGCGGCAGTCACCTCCGGCACCAACTTCGCCCGCTATTGCGACAGCCGCCTGGACCAGCTGATCAATGCCGGTCGAACCACCAACGACCAGAGCGTGCGCAGTCGCCTGTACCAACAGGCCCAGACGCTGATTCAACAGCAGGCGCTCTGGTTGCCGCTGGCCCATCCCACTGCCGCCAGCCTCACGCGCCAGGGCGTCACAGGCTATGCCGTCAGCCCGTTCGGTCGACTCGACCTGTCCAAGGTCACGGTGACCCGCTGAGCCAACCCTGCTCGACCATCGACAGCGGTTCGCCCTCGCCCACGATGATGTGATCGAGGATCCGCACGTCGATCAGCTTGAGGGCGTCGCGCAGCACATGGGTGAGCTGGACGTCCTCGCGGCTGGGCTCGGGGTTGCCGGAGGGATGGTTGTGGCACAGGATCAGCGCCGCACAATTGTGCGCCAGCGAACGCCTGACCACCTCACGTGGGTACACGTTGGCGCGATCGATCGATCCGCGAAACAGCACCTCGAATGCCAACGGCCGATGCCGTGTATCCAGGAACAGGCAGGCGAAGACTTCGCTGGCCTCGTGGCGCAGCCTGGACTTGAGGTAACGGCGGACCGCATGCGGGCCTTCCAGGGCCGATTCACGCTCGATGGATTCGGCCAGGTGGCGCCGCCCGATCTCCAGCATCGCCTGCAATTGCGAGTACCTGACCGGACCGAGCCCGGCCTCGCCCAAGAACGCCTCACGGTCGGCCTCGAGCAACTGGCGTAGGCTGCCGAAGCGGCGCAGCAGCCGCCGCGCCAGGTCGACCACGTTGCAGCCCTTCACACCCGAGCCCAGGAACACCGCCAGCAACTCGGCGTCCGACAGCTGCGACGCGCCATGCTGCAGCAACTTCTCCCGAGGCCGCTCGCGCAATGGCCATTCCCTGATATTCATGCCCCCTCCCTGCATGTCGCTACGGCGCCTCCAGGCGCTGTGTTAATCTAGTCCGCTCGTTCATGTGACGATCTGCCGCAGGCAACCATCGTCGTCGCACGCTTCTACTGGAACAAAAGGCAGGCCTATGCAGCGGCTGTATCGCAAGCGCATCGTTCTCGGCGTAGGGGGCGGCATCGCCGCCTACAAAAGCGCCGAGCTGATTCGCCGACTCCTCGAACACGGCGCCCAGGTGCGCGTCGTCATGACCCGCGGCGGGGCCGAGTTCATCACCCCCCTGACCTTGCAGGCACTGTCCGGCCACCCGGTGCACCTGGACCTGCTCGACCCTGCCGCCGAAGCCGCGATGGGCCATATCGAGCTGGCCAAGTGGGCCGACCTGGTGCTGATCGCCCCGGCCACGGCCGACCTGCTGGCCCGCCTGGCCCAGGGCATGGCCGACGACCTGCTGACGACCCTGGTCCTGGCCACCGACGCCGCCGTCGCCGTGGCGCCGGCGATGAACCAGGCGATGTGGCGCGACCCGGCGACCCAGGCCAACCTCGACCTGCTGCAACGCCGAGGCCTGCAGGTGTTCGGACCGGCCTCCGGCAGCCAGGCCTGTGGCGACGTCGGGCTGGGCCGCATGCTCGAGCCCACCGAACTGGCCTGGCTGGCTGCAGAAAGCTTCCAGTGCCAGGCGCTGACCGGGCGGCACGTGCTGATCACGGCCGGCCCGACGCAGGAAAACATCGACCCGGTGCGCTACATCACCAATCATAGCTCGGGGAAAATGGGCTTCGCACTGGCCGAAGCGGCGGCCGAAGCCGGTGCTCGGGTGACCCTCGTCACGGGCCCCGTGCACCTGCCGACCCCCGATCGCGTGACCCGCATCGACGTGGTGAGCGCGCGGGACATGCTCGCGGCCTGCGAGGCAGCCATGCCTTGCGACCTGCTGATCGCCTCGGCGGCGGTCGCGGACTACCGTCCTGAAGTCGTTGCCGCGCAAAAACTCAAGAAAGATCCTACGACCGGCGACGGTCTGTTGCTGCAGATGGTGCGCAATCCCGATATCCTCGCCACCCTCGCGGGGCGCCCGGATCGGCCGTTCAGCGTGGGCTTCGCCGCCGAGACCGAGCACCTGCTCGACTATGCGACGCGCAAGCTCAAGGACAAGAACCTCGACCTGATCGTCGCCAATGACGTGGCCAACCCCAGCATCGGCTTCAACAGCGAGGAAAATGCCCTGACC
>JAQZAY010000419.1 GCA_029239415.1 Pseudomonas sp.
GCTCAAGCAGATGCTGCAGAACTCCGAAGGCGACGAACGCCACAAGCGCATCGAGCAGCACAAGCTCGACGCCATGCTCGCCCTGTGCGAAGAGAGCGGCTGTCGGCGTCAGGCGCTCTTGGCCTACTTCGACGAGCGGCTCGAGCAGCCGTGCGGGCATTGCGACAACTGTGTCGATCCGGTGCAGACCTGGGATGCCACCGAGCCGGCGCGTCAGGCGCTGTCGGCGATCTACCGCACCGGGCAGCGCTATGGGGTCGGGCATCTGATCGACGTGTTGCTGGGCAAGAGCACCGAGAAGGTACGCAACTTCGGCCATGAGAAGCTGGCCGTGTTCGGGGTGGGCAAGGGCACCAGCGAGCACGAGTGGCGTTCGCTGTTTCGCCAATTGGTCGCGCGTGGCCTGGTGGACATCGACATCGAGGGCTACGGCGGTCTGCGCCTGTCGGACAGCTGCCGGCCCTTGCTGCGCGGCGAGGTGGCGCTCCAGCTGCGTCGCGACCTCAAGCCGCAGACCGTGCCCAAGAGCGGCGGCGGCAGCCCGGCCAGCCAACTGGTGCGGGGCGAGGAGCGCGAACAGTGGGAGGCGCTACGCAGCCTGCGGCGCAAGCTGGCCGAGGAGCACAGCGTGCCGCCGTACGTCATCTTCCCGGACTCGACCTTGCTGGAGATGCTGCGCAGCCAGCCCACCAGCCTGGCCGAGATGGGCCGGGTCAGTGGGGTCGGAGCGCGCAAGCTGGAGCGCTATGGCCAGGCGTTTCTCGAGGTGCTCAACGGTGCGGGCGGCCGCGACGATGCGCCCAAGGTGGTCCTCGACCTGCGCCATGAGCTGGTCAGCCTGGCCCGCGCCGGCATGACGCCGTTGCAGATCGCCGGCCAGCTGAACTGCAGCGAGAAGAACGTCTACAGCCTGCTGGCCGAATCGCTGGGACGCCAGGAGCTAAGCCTGGAGCAGGCGTTGGATGTGCCGGAGGCTCTGCTCAGCGAAATGCAGGATGCGTTTCTCGACGGTGAAGGCGAGCTGCCGCCCGTGTCGAGCATCGCCGTGCAGTTTGTCGGGCGCGTACCGGATGGCGTGCTGCATTGTGTGCGGGCGGCACTGGCGGCTGAGTTTGAGCTGTAGTCGATCACCTTCACAAGAGCGGTGTCTCGGCCAGCGCCATCGCCGGCAAGCCGGCTCCCACAGGGGGCGAGCCAAGCCAGGCAGGGCAGGGCACAAAGATCTAGACTGCCGCACCAATGCACAAGGTATCGCACCCCCCTGTGTGTGGGCTTGCCCGCGATGGCGGCGGTGCAGTCACCCTCGGTATCGCTAGTTGTCGAAATGATCCACCCCCGCCAGCGTGCCAAGCCACGAAACAGCAGGACGTTGCCTACATCGAAAGCCTTGCACACCGCCCAAGGCCATGGTTAGCTGCCTAATAATTAGTTTCGATGACCGAGTAACCCTATGCCGCTGACCAACAACCAACACCGCTTTGGTATGCAACTGGCTCAGATGTCACGTGGCTGGCGTGCCGAGCTGGACCGTCGGTTGGCCGGGCTCAACCTGTCCCAGGCCCGTTGGCTGGTGTTGTTGCACCTGGCCCGTTTCGAGCAAGCGCCGACCCAGCGTGCGTTGGCGCAAAGCGTGGGGGTGGAAGGGCCGACCCTGGCCCGGCTGCTGGACAGCCTGGAGGCTCAGGGTCTGGTGCAGCGGCAAGCGGTCGCCGAAGATCGCCGGGCCAAGAAGATCCAGTTGTGCGCACCTGCCAAACCGTTGATCGAGCAGATCGAAACCATTGCCAATGCTCTGCGCGCGGAGCTGTTCGAGGGCGTCAGCGAGGTGGACCTGGAGGTGTGCATGCGCGTGCACGCCAAGATCCTCGACAATCTGGAGCGCTCCTGACGCCTTGAGGGCGTCTTCACCGGCCGACACGAGAATCTATCACCATGGACCTGCGCAAATCCGAAGTCGTCATAACCTACTGCACCCAATGCCAGTGGCTGCTACGTGCCGCCTGGCTGGCCCAGGAACTGCTGTCGACGTTCGCCGACGAACTCGGCCGCGTGACCTTGGAGCCGGCCAGTGGCGGTACCTTTCGCATCACCTGCAATGGGGTACAGGTCTGGGAGCGCAAGGCTGACGGTGGTTTTCCTGAGGCCAAGGTGCTCAAGCAGCGCGTCCGCGACCAGATCGATCCCGCGCGCGACCTGGGTCACAACGACCGCTAAGCCGCTTGGTTTCAGTCGTACAGGGCTTTTTTCTTCCAGTTCTCGTCCTCGTCGGTCTTGAGTCCCTGGGTCAGCTGATTGTCCTCGTCTTCGGTCGGCTCCAACTGGTCCAGCGCCTGCGCATCGGCGCGTGCCAACAGTTTTTCGAGGTAGGTCAGCTGCTCCTTGTACGCCGCCGGATCGGGCTGCTTGCGCAGGTACTGCACGCCACGCTCGAACGCCAGGCGCGCCTGGCCGGGTTCACCCTTGACCAGGCATTGCTGGCCCAGGTTGTTGAAGAACTCGATGTGCAGCAGCACCAGCACGTGCTGGATCTGCTTGACCCAGTACTTGCCTTCCTCGCGCGTGAGCACGTTCTCGTGGGTAGCGCGCACCACGTGGTGGTGCAGCACCTCGAGCAGTACCCGGATGTCCTTGGCCTTGGCTTCGGTGGCGATCGGGCTCGGCGGATTGTTCACCGGAATCTTCTCGCCGAGCGCGACGAGTTGCTCGAGTTCGGCGATGCGCGTCTTGAGCCGGACATCGCGTTTGTCCAGGGCGAGCAGGCGCTGGTCCAGGTCGAGCTCGATACGGGCCAGCAGCAGCTTCAGCGCAGGGCTCATGAACTGACCGGGGAACGTCTCGCTGATATCGCCACAGCGGCGCTGGCGTTCATTGAGGTCGATCTTCAGGCGTGCGCGGTCGAGCCGGGTGTTTTCCACCAGGTTGTTGAGATAGCCGATGACGATGAGCAGGGCGATGCCTGCCACGACCAGCAGGGTGATCAGAAATGGAGTCACCGGTAACGCCTCTGTCAGATTTTGCCTGCTTGGAGTGTAGTGAGTTCGCGCCGCAGCGAATAGCGTCCCTGTGAAAGAGAAGGGCGTCTTCACGACCTGGGTTACCGTTTTCAGGCCTTTGGGCGTACGACCCCAGATCGAACATCGGGTGCGAAGTGATTGATTTGAATAAATTTATACAAAGGGCTTGACGCCTCTCCACGGCCTCCATAGAATGCGCGCCACTTGCAGCGCAAAGCTAAACGCCACGCGATGCAGGCAGTGAATGTTGTAGCGTGTCCCCTTCGTCTAGTGGCCTAGGACACCGCCCTTTCACGGCGGTAACAGGGGTTCGAGTCCCCTAGGG
>JAQZAY010000056.1 GCA_029239415.1 Pseudomonas sp.
ACTGCCGCCGAACCAGGGCGCCGTCGACCTGCCGGGGCTGATGCGCGTCTGCCGCCAGCACGGCCTGCGCACCCTGGCGATTCGTGCCAGCCGCATCGAGGACATCGCCGCGGCGATCGCCATCGACATGCCGGTGCTGCCGCCCTCCGGTGCTCGCGAGCGCCCCCTCGAGCCCGAGCCCGAGATAAAGAAGCCCGAACCGGCACCACCGCCCCCTCCTGCCCCGGTCGAGCCGGAAATCAAGCCTACCCGCATCATCACTTCCCCGGTGCGCGGCGGCCAGCAGATCTATGCTCAAGGTGGGGATCTGGTGGTGGTGTCGTCGGTCAGTCCAGGCGCGGAACTTCTCGCCGATGGCAACATCCATGTGTACGGCGCGATGCGCGGCCGGGCCCTTGCGGGTATCAAGGGCAATACCAGAGCGCGGATCTTCTGCCAGCAGATGACCGCCGAAATGCTCTCGATCGCTGGCCAGTACAAGGTGTCCGAGGACCTTCGGCGCGACCCGCTATGGGGCACCGGGGTGCAGGTCAGCCTGGCCGGTGACGTGTTGAACATCACCCGTCTTTAACGGATACTTGCCGCCATTTTCTGCGCAACTTATTTCCATGTTGCCGTTTTTTTGCATTTTCAGGGACTCGATGTCCTTTTCTCTAGGGGTGAAACACCTTGGCCAAGATTCTCGTGGTTACATCCGGCAAGGGTGGTGTGGGTAAGACCACCACCAGCGCCGCTATCGGTACCGGCCTCGCGCTGCGCGGCCACAAGACTGTCATCGTCGACTTCGACGTCGGCCTGCGTAACCTCGACCTGATCATGGGCTGCGAACGCCGCGTGGTCTACGATTTCGTCAACGTGGTCAACGGCGAGGCCAACCTGCAGCAGGCCCTGATCAAGGACAAGCGTCTCGAGAACCTGTACGTGCTGGCCGCCAGCCAGACCCGCGACAAGGACGCACTGACCCAGGAAGGCGTCGAAAAGGTCCTGATGGAGCTCAAGTCGCAGTTCGAGTACGTGGTCTGCGACTCGCCGGCCGGCATCGAGAAAGGTGCCCACCTGGCGATGTACTTCGCCGACGAAGCCATTGTCGTCACCAACCCGGAAGTTTCCTCGGTACGTGACTCGGACCGCATGCTGGGCCTTCTGGCCAGCAAGTCGCGCCGCGCCGAACGCAACGAAGACCCGATCAAGGAACACCTGCTGATCACCCGCTATCATCCCGAGCGCGTCAGCCAGGGCGAGATGCTCGGCGTCGAGGACGTCAAGGAAATCCTGTCGGTCGCGCTGCTGGGCGTGATCCCGGAGTCGCAGGCGGTGCTCAAGGCATCCAACCAGGGCGTCCCGGTGATCCTCGACGACCAGAGCGATGCCGGCCAGGCGTACAGCGATACTGTCGACCGCCTTCTGGGCAAAAACGTGGAACACCGGTTCCTTGATGTGAAGAAGAAGGGATTCTTCGAGCGCCTGTTTGGAGGCAACTAACCCATGAACCTTTTTGACTTCTTTCGTGCCAGCAAAAAAGTAAGCACCGCTTCGGTCGCGAAAGAGCGTCTACAGATCATCGTGGCGCACGAGCGCGGTCAGCGCAGTACCCCGGACTACCTGCCAGCCCTGCAGAAGGAGCTGGTCGAGGTGATCCGCAAGTACGTCAACATCGGCTCCGATGATGTGCAGGTCGCTCTGGAAAACCAGGGCAGCTGCTCGATCCTGGAACTCAACATCACCCTGCCCGATCGCTGATCGGCGTCCTGGGTAATCCGCCACGGCGACGGCCGGGCCGGCAGCCAACCTGCCGGTTCCGCCCGTCGCCGTTGGTGTTTGCAGAGAACTCGCAATGCCGCTGTCCAATGTCCATGTGCTGTACGAAGACGCCGCGATCCTGGTGATCGACAAGCCAACCCTGCTGCTGTCGGTGCCCGGTCGCGCCGATGACAACAAGGACTGCCTGATCACTCGCCTGCAGGAAAACGGCTATCCCGATGCCCTGATCGTCCACCGCCTGGACTGGGAAACCTCGGGCATCATCCTCCTGGCCCGTGATGCCGACAGCCACCGCGAGCTGTCCCGGCAGTTCCACGACCGCGAGACCGAGAAAGCCTATACCGCCCTGTGCTGGGGCCAGCCGGCGCTGGACAGCGGCAGCATCGACCTGCCCCTGCGCTACGACCCGCCGACCAAGCCGCGCCACGTGGTGGACCACGAGCAGGGCAAGCATGCGCTGACCTTCTGGCGCATCCTGGAACGCCACGCCGATCACTGTCGTGTCGAGCTGACCCCGATTACCGGGCGCTCGCACCAGCTGCGCGTGCACATGCTGTCGATCGGGCACCCCCTGCTGGGCGACCGCTTGTACGCCAACCCAGAGGCGCTGGCCGCGCATGAGCGGTTGTGCCTGCATGCGAGCATGCTGAGCTTCACCCATCCGGTTTCCGGGCAGCGGTTGAAGTTCGAGTGTCCGGCGCCGTTCTGATAGATCGCGTCGGCCCCATTCGCTGGCAAGCCAGCTCCCACAGGTACAGCGCCGCTCATAGGTTTGCGCTGTACCTGTGGGAGCTGGCTTGCCAGCGAATGGGCCGACACAATTCCCCGTCCAAGTACGCTAAACTCGCGCCCACAGCTGTCTGGAGTGTTTTATGCGCGATGCCCTGAACCAAGGCCTGATCGATTTCATCAAGTCTTCCCCCACGCCTTTCCATGCCACCGCCAGCCTGGCCCTGCGCCTCGAGGCTGCCGGCTACCAGCGCCTGGACGAGCGCGACAGCTGGGCGACCGTGCCTGGCGGGCGCTACTACGTGACCCGCAACGATTCCTCGATCATCGCCATCAAGCTGGGCCGGCACTCGCCACTGCTGGGCGGTATCCGCCTGGTCGGCGCCCACACCGACAGCCCGTGCCTGCGCGTCAAGCCGCAGCCCGAGCTGCAGCGCCTGGGCTTCCTGCAGCTGGGCGTCGAAGTCTATGGCGGCGCCTTGCTGGCCCCCTGGTTCGATCGCGACCTGTCGCTGGCGGGTCGGGTCACCTTCCGTCGTGACGGCAAGGTCGAGAGCCAGCTGGTCGACTTCAGGCTGCCGCTCGCCATCATTCCCAACCTGGCCATCCACCTCAATCGCACCGCCAACGAAGGCTGGATGATCAACCCGCAGACCGAGCTGCCGCCGATCCTGGCCCAGGTCGCCGGTGACGAGCGCGTCGACTTCCGTGCCCTGCTCACCGAGCAGCTGGCCCGCGAGCACCAGCTCAATGCCGACGTGGTGCTCGACTACGAGCTGAGTTTCTACGACACCCAGCCTCCCGCGCTGATCGGCCTCAACGGCGACTTCATCGCCAGCGCCCGCCTGGACAACCTGCTGTCCTGCTTCGCCGGCCTGCAGGCACTGCTGGCGGCCGACAGCGATGAAACCTGCGTGCTGGTGTGCAACGACCACGAAGAGGTCGGCTCGAGCTCGGCGTGCGGCGCCGATGGCCCGATGCTGGAACAGACCCTGCGCCGCCTGCTGCCCGACGGCGATGACTTCGTGCGCGCCATGCAGCGTTCCTTGCTGGTGTCGGCCGACAACGCCCATGGGGTGCACCCCAACTACGCCGACAAGCACGATGGCAACCACGGTCCCAAGCTCAACGCGGGCCCGGTCATCAAGGTCAACAACAACCAGCGCTACGCCACCAACAGCGAGACCGCCGGCTTCTTCCGCCACCTGTGCATGGCCGAGGAAGTACCGGTGCAGAGCTTCGTGGTGCGCAGCGACATGGGCTGCGGGTCGACCACCGGGCCGATCACTGCCAGCCAGCTGGGCGTGCGGACCGTGGATATCGGCCTGCCCACCTTTGCCATGCACTCGATCCGCGAGCTGTGCGGCAGCCAGGACCTGGCGCACCTGGTGAAGGTGTTGACGGCGTTCTATCGGAGCAGGGACTTGCCGTAGGCCGCATTGATCTTCGCCCCTCATCGCGGGCAAGCCTGCGATGAGGGGCTGATGCCGATCAACGAGCCCGCCTTGTGAACCGCTATGCTTGTTGCATGGCACATTGCACAAGGATCCTGCCCATGTCTGCCTTCCATTCCATGCTTGTTCCGGTTCTCGTCGGGTTGTTTCTGCTGACCGTGGGCTTCAGCCTGCGCGACCGCAATGCCGGTGTGCTGATGATGTGGATCGGCACCATGGGCATGCTCGGGCTGATGTGCTGGAAGATCCTCGAGAAACTGGCCTGAAAAATCCTCTACACTCGGGCATTCGTTTGATCCTGAGGTAGATTTCCCGGTGCCTGCTTTCCTGCGTAGCCTGACCCTGCTATTGGTTTTTCTGTTCATCTCCCCTGTTCAGGCCGCTGGCCTGCCCGGCCTGCTCGGTTCAAGCGCCCCTGCCCAAGAGCAATCCACCGAGCCGCTGGACAAATCCCTCGACGAGGTGATCAAGACCCTCGAAAACGATCAGCAACGCACCAAGCTGCTGGCTGACCTGAAACAGCTGCGCGACAGTACTCGCCAGGCCCAGCCCGCCCAGGAACAGGGCGTGCTGGGCCTGATCGGCTCCACCCTGCACGATCTCGAGAAACAGTTCAGCGGCGACGCGAGCCCGTTCCGGCGCTGGTCGCTGGAAATGCAACAGGCCCAGGCCGAGCTGTCGGGCCTGGTCGTGCCGGTGCACCAATGGCCGGCCATTCTGTTTGGTTTTGCCGCGATCATCGCCGTATGGAGCCTGCTGGCCTACGCCTTCAACTGGATCGGGCATCGCGTGCGCGTGCGCTTCGGCCTGACCGAGGAGCTGCCCCAGCACCCGCGGACCTGGGACCTGGTGCGTTTTGCCCTGCGCAAGCTGGGCCCTTGGCTGGTGGCACTGGTGTTCACCGTCTACCTGAGCTTCGCCCTGCCCTCGTCGCTGGGCAAGTCGATGGCAATGGTACTGGCCTACGCGCTGGTGGTAGGCACCTGCTTCTCGGCGATCTGCGTGATCGCCTTTTCGCTGCTCGATGGCCCACATCGGCACCGTGCCCTGTATATCCTGCGTCACCAGGCGTTTCGCCCGCTATGGCTGATCGGCAGCTTCGCGGCCTTTGGCGAGGCGATGAACGATCCGCGCCTGACCTCCGCGCTGGGGATGCACCTGGCCCACGGCCTGGCCACCTTGGCCAACGTGCTGGCGGCGCTTTCCACGGCGCTGTTCATCCTGCGGTTCCGCCGGCCGATCGGCCACCTGATCCGCAACCAGCCGCTGGCGCGGCGCCTGAACCGACGAGCGCTGAACGACACGCTGTCGATCCTAGGCAGCTTCTGGTACTTGCCGGCCCTGGTGCTGGTGGCCATCTCGCTGTTCGCCACCTTTGTCTCTGCCGGCGATACCAGCACGGCGCTGCGCCAGTCGCTGATGTGCACAGTGCTGGTGGTGATCTGCATGGTGCTCAACGGGCTGCTGCGCCGCCACGCGCTCAAGCCGCGCAGCAACCGGCGCCAGGCGGTGTATGCCGAGCGCTTGCGCAACTTCGCCTACACCCTGGCGCACCTGTTCATCTGGCTGGTATTCATCGAACTGGGCCTGCGCGTGTGGGGCCTGTCGCTGATCGGTTTCGCCGAAGGCGACGGGCACGACTTCAGCCTGCGCCTGCTTGGGCTGGTCGGCACGCTGATCGCCGCCTGGCTGGTCTGGATCCTGGCCGACACCGCCGTACACCATGCCCTGGTCGGTTCGCGCAGGGGCCTTGCCAACGCGCGGGCACAGACCATGATGCCGCTGATCCGCAACGTCATGTTCGTGGCCATATTCATCATCGCGGTGATCGTCGCCCTGGCCAACATGGGCATGAACGTCACCCCGCTGCTGGCCGGTGCCGGTGTCATCGGCCTGGCGATCGGCTTTGGCGCCCAGTCGCTGGTGGCCGACCTGATCACGGGCCTGTTCATCATCATCGAGGACTCGCTGGCCATCGACGACTATGTCGACCTCGGTGGGCACCTGGGTACGGTCGAGGGCCTGACCATTCGCACCGTGCGTCTTCGCGACATCGATGGCATCGTGCATACCATCCCGTTCAGCGAAATCAAGAGCATCAAGAACTACTCGCGCGAATTCGGCTACGCGATTTTCCGCATCGCCATACCCCACAACATGAATATCGACCGGGCCATCGGCCTGATCCGCGATGTCGGCCAGAAACTGCGTAGCGATCCGCTGATGCGACGCAACATCTGGTCGCCGCTCGAGCTGCAAGGGGTCGAGAGCTTCGAGTCGGGCTCGGCGATCCTGCGTGCCCGTTTCAAGACGGCGCCGATCAAGCAATGGGAAGTGTCGCGTGCGTTCAACCTCGCGCTCAAGCGCCAGCTCGACGAAGCAGGCCTGGACCTGGCGACGCCACGCCTGTCGGTGCAGGTGATCACGGCCGATGGCGGGGCGTCAGGTTGAGCCCGCGACAACCTTGATGCAGATCGCGTCATGCCGCCAGTATTCGAGGTCGCAGTCGATCAGCCGGCCTTGCTGGTCCCGGTTGACCCGGGTGATATGCAACCCGGGACTTCCCTGCGACACCTTCAGTGCGCGGGCCGCAGCGCCCGGCAGCGCAGTGGGCAGTATCTCGAAGCACACCTGGCCGTACTCGATGCCGTAGTGCCGGGAGTAGATCTCGGTCAGTGACTGGTCCAGGCCATGGCCTAGAATGCCCGGAAAATACACTGGGTTGAGGTAGTGCTCGGCGTACAGCACCGCCCGCCCGTCGATGCGTCGCAGCCGGCATACCTGGACCACGCTCGACAGCGCCGGCAACCGCAAGCGGGCACAGATCGCCGCCGGTGCCGGTTGCAGGCGCGCCGACAGCAGCTCGGTGCCCGGTTGGCGGCCCTGTGCGCGTACCATCGCATGAAAGTGGCTGCGCTCGACCAGGTCGTAGCTCAGACGCTGCCCAGCGACGAACCAGCCACGGCGCTCCTCGCGGTAGATCAGCCCCTGGGCCTCCAGCTGCACCAGGGCTTCGCGCAGGGTTATCCGGGTGGTGCCGAACACCTCGCTGAGCATGCGTTCGGCCGGCAGCTTGCCGCCCGGCGCCAGCAGGCCATGCTCGATCTGCTCCTGCAAGGCCTGGCAGATGGCTGTTACCGCGCGCGGTGACTGTGGATGCATCGGGGGTTACCTTCCTGGACTAGTCCAGCACCAGTACCGGGCAGGCCACGACCTGCCCCCCAGGGCTTGGAGCGTAGTGCAAGCCTAGACAGGTGCGATGACCATCCGATGACAAGTACCTGGGCAAACCCCAGCCGGTGCCTTGCCAAGCCCTTTCGGATCAGGCGCTTGAACATGGTCTACGCTGGTTATCCAGGTCCTTGCAGGCCTCGGCCGGCCCGGCGCTACATCAAACTGTCACGCACCCGGCCTACCTTGGCTCAGGTATTGCTGACCTAGACCACCTGCTCGCACACGGTTTACCAACAAGGCACTCCCAACAAGGAGCTTCGGATGAAACAGTTCTTCATGGCGTCACTGCTCGGTTCGGCCATTGCCCTGAGCACCTCGGTCATGGCCGCCGACACAGGCCTCAAGGCACTGGAAGACGCCGCCCGCAAGGAAGGCGTGGTCAACAGCGTGGGCATGCCCGATGCCTGGGCCAACTGGAAAGGCACCTGGGCGGACCTGGCCAGCAAATACGGCCTCAAGCACAGCGACACCGACATGAGCTCGGCACAGGAGGTCGCCAAGTTCGATGCCGAGAAAGACAATGCCAGCGCCGACATCGGCGACGTCGGCGCCGCCTTCGGCCCGATTGCACTGGCAAAGGGCGTGACCCAGCCCTACAAGCCGACCACCTGGGACCAGATCCCGGCCTGGGCGAAGGACAAGGACGGACACTGGGCCCTGGCCTATACCGGCACCATCGCCTTCATCATCAACAAGCAGCTGGTCAAGGAAGGCGAGCGCCCCAAGACCTGGCACGACCTCGAGCAGGGCAAGTACAAGGTCGCCATCGGCGACGTCGGCACGGCGGCGCAGGCGGCCAATGGCGTACTGGCAGCGGCCATCGCCTACAAGGGCGACGAGAAGAACATCGAGCCGGGCCTGCAGCTGTTCACCAAGCTGGCCCAGCAGAAGCGCCTGTCGCTGGCCAACCCGACCATCCAGACCCTGGAAAAGGGCGAGGTGGAGGTCGGCGTGGTGTGGGATTTCAACGGCCTGAGCTATCGTGAACAGATCGACCCGAGCCGCTTCGAGGTGCTGATCCCATCCGACGGCTCGGTGATCTCCGGCTATACCACCATCATCAACAAGTACGCCAAGCACCCCAACGCGGCCAAGCTGGCCCGCGAGTACATCTTCAGCGATGCCGGGCAGACCAACCTGGCCATCGGGCATGCCCGGCCGATCCGCGCCGAACACCTGAAGCTGCCGGCGGATGTGCAGGCCAAGCTGCTGCCCAACGAGCAGTATCGCGCCGCGCAGCCGATCAAGGACGCCGCGGCGTGGGAAGCGACGTCCAAGACCCTGCCGCAGAAGTGGCAGGAGCAGGTGATCGTCGAGATGGAGTGAGGCGCGGGGGTCGAAGCCCTCTGCTGCCAGTGATGGCCTCTTCGCGGGCAAGTCGGGACGCCGACCCGCCGCGAAGGGCCACACAGCGGCCCCTGACCGGCGCAAACGCGGAGCTGACATGAACCACAACGTCATCCTGGTCCTGCTGGACGGCCTCAACTACCAGGTGGCCCATCACGCGATGGGCCACCTGCATGCCTATGTCGAGGCTGATCGCGCGGCGTTGTATCGCCTGGAGTGCGAACTGCCCGCCCTGTCCCGGCCGCTGTACGAGTGCATCCTCACCGGCGTCGCACCCATCGACAGCGGCATCGTGCACAACAACATCAGCCGCCTGTCCACCCAGCGCAGCATCTTCCACTATGCACGCGAGGCTGGGCTGGGGACCGCGGCGGCGGCGTACCACTGGGTGAGCGAACTCTACAACCGTTCCCCCTTCGACCCACTGCGCGACCGTCATACCCATGCGCCCAAGCTGCCGATCCAGCATGGCCTGTTCTACTACGCCGACCACTACCCCGACTCGCACCTGCTGGCCGACGCCGAGTACCTGCGCCGACGACATGCGCCGAACTTCCTGCTGGTGCATCCGATGAACATCGACGATGCCGGCCACCGCCACGGCCTCGATAGCAGCCAGTACCGCAACAGCGCGCGCAGTGCCGACATCCTCCTGGCCGACTACCTGCCACGCTGGCTCGAGGAGGGCTACCAAGTGCTGGTCACCGCCGACCACGGCATGAACAACGACCGTTCGCACAACGGCCTGCTGGCCGAGGAACGCGAGGTACCGCTGTTCGTCTTCGGCGAAGCCTTCAGTCTGGACCCCAACGCCAAGCCCTTGCAGACCGAACTGTGCGGCAGCATCTGCGAGCTGCTCGGGGTCGCCCATGACAAGCCCGTGTGCCGGGAGCTGCTCACTTGAACTCGACCCGACGTGTCCGACTCCTGGCCTTGCTGTGCCTGCTGCCGTTCTGCGTGTTCTTCATCATCTTCCAGATCGCCCCCCTGGCCTGGGTGGCGATCAACAGCCTGCAGAGCGAGGCCGGCTGGGGCTTCGAGAACTTCGCCAAGGTCTTCTCCTCGCGCTTTCATCGCCAGGCCATCCAGCACAGCCTGGAGATCAGCTTCTGGTCGAGCCTGATCGGTATCCTGGTCGCGGTGCTGGGGGCCTACTCGCTGCACCAGGTCGACTCGCGGCTGCGCGACTTCGTCAGCGCCTTCGCCAACATGACCAGCAACTTCAGCGGCGTGCCGCTGGCGTTCGCCTTCATCATCCTGCTCGGCTTCAACGGTGCGCTGACCCTGCTGCTCAAGCAGGCCGGGGTAATCGAGGACTTCAACCTGTATTCCAAGACCGGGCTGATCCTGGTGTACACCTATTTCCAGATCCCCCTGGCGGTGCTGCTGCTCTACCCCGCCTTCGACGCCCTGCGCGAAGACTGGCGCGAGTCCTCGGCGCTGCTGGGGGCCAGCGCCTGGCAGTACTGGCGACACATCGGCCTGCCGGTGCTGACCCCGGCGCTGCTGGGTACCTTCGTGATCCTGCTGGCCAACGCCCTGGGCGCCTATGCCACGGTGTACGCCCTGACAACCGGCAATTTCAACGTGCTGACCATCCGCATCGCGGCACTGGTCGCCGGCGACATCACCCTGGACCCGAACCTGGCCAGCGCCCTGGCGATGCTGCTGGTGGGCCTGATGGCCCTGGTCACCGTGGTCCATCAATGGCTGCTGCGAAGGAGCTACTATGCGCGCTGAAACCGGCTCCGCCAGTCTCTACCACCGCGTGGTGGTGTATGGCCTGTTCATCATCCTGCTGCTGCCACTGGCCGGCACCCTGCTCTATTCGGTCTCCACCAGCTGGTCGGCGAGCCTGCTGCCCAGCGGGCTGACCTTGAAGTGGTACCTGGCGCTGTGGACCGACGCGCGCTTTCTGGCGGCCTTCGGCCAGTCGCTGCTGGTGTGCGTGGGTGCGTTGCTGCTGTCGGTGCTGCTGATCCTGCCGCTGCTGTTCGTGGTCCACTACCACTTTCCCAGGCTCGATGCGCTGATGAACATCCTCATCCTGCTGCCGTTCGCCGTGCCGCCGGTGGTGTCCTCGGTGGGGCTGCTGCAGCTGTATGGCAGCGGGCCAATGGCCATGGTCGGCACGCCATGGATCCTGATCGGCTGCTACTTCACCATCGCCCTGCCCTTCATGTACCGGGCCATCACCAACAACCTGCAGGCGATCAACCTGCGCGACCTGATGGACGCCGCCCAGCTGCTGGGCGCCAGCACCTGGCAGGCAGCGTTGCTGGTGGTCTTGCCGAACCTGCGCAAGGGCCTGCTGGTGGCGCTGCTGCTGTCGTTCTCGTTCCTGTTCGGCGAGTTCGTCTTCGCCAACCTGCTGGTCGGCACCCGCTACGAGACCTTGCAGGTGTACCTGAACAACATGCGCAACAGCAGCGGCCACTTCAACAGCGCCCTGGTGATCTCCTACTTTTTCTTCGTGCTGGTGCTGACCTGGGTCGCCAACCGCCTGAACAAGGACAAATCCTGACATGAGCTTTGTCAGCGTGCAGAAGCTGCAGAAAAGCTACGCCGGCAACCCGGTGTTCAACGACATCGACTGCCAGATCGAGCGCGGTGAGTTCGTTACCCTGCTGGGGCCCTCGGGCTGCGGCAAGTCGACCCTGCTGCGCTGCATCGCCGGGCTGACCCCGGTCGACGGCGGGCGCATCCTGCTCGACGGCCAGGACATCGTGCCGTTGAGCCCGCAAAAGCGCGGGATCGGCATGGTGTTCCAGAGTTATGCGCTATTCCCCAACATGACCGTGGAGCAGAACGTTGCGTTTGGCCTGCGCATGCAGAAGGTCAAGCCCGAGCAGTGCCAGGTGCGGGTGCGCGAGGTGCTGCAACTGGTCGAGCTCAGCGACCTTGCCGCGCGCTACCCGCACCAGCTCTCGGGGGGCCAGTGCCAGCGCGTGGCCCTGGCCCGTTCGCTGGTCACCCGCCCGCGCCTGCTGCTGCTCGACGAGCCGCTGTCTGCGCTGGATGCGCGTATCCGCAAGCACTTGCGCGAGCAGATCCGCGAGATCCAGCGCGAGCTGGGGTTGACCACCATCTTTGTCACCCATGACCAGGAAGAGGCGCTGATCCTGTCGGACCGTATCTTCCTGATGAACCAGGGCCGCATCGTCCAGAGCGGCGATGCCGAGACGCTCTATACCGCGCCCGTGGACCTGTTCGCCGCGGGCTTCATCGGCAGCTACAACCTGCTCGATGCCGACAGCGCCAGCCGCCTGCTGCAACGCCCGGTCTCCAGCCGCCTGGCGATCCGTCCGGAATCGATCACACTGGGCCTGGACGGCGAACTCGACGGCCAGGTACGCAGTCACAGCCTGCTGGGCAACGTGATCCGCTATCGGGTCCAGGCCCATGGGGTCGAGCTGGTGGTCGATGTGCTCAATCGCTCGCCTGCCGACCTGCACCCCGACGGCCAGCGGGTATCCTTGAGCATCGACCCTACGGCATTACGTGAAGTGGCTTGAGCGCCGCAAAGGAGTGGCAGTAATGGCTTTGGCAATTTTCGATCTGGACGAAACCCTGATCCACGGCGACTGCGCCTCGCTGTGGAGCGAACAGATGGCCCGCTTGGGATGGGTCGATGGCGAATCGTTCCTGCGCCGCGACCGGGAGATGATGGATGCCTACGGCAAGGGGCACCTGGACATGGAGGCCTACATGGCCTTCAGCCTGGAACCTATCGCCGGACGCACGCTCGAGGAAGTCGACCACCTTGTGGGACCCTGGGTCGAGGACGTCATCGAGCCGATCATCCTGGGCGATGCCTGCCGGTGCATCGCCGAGCACCGCAAGCGCGGCGACCGCATCCTGATCATCTCGGCCTCGGGCACGCACCTGGTCGGCCCCATCGCGGCACGGCTGGGCGTCGAGGAATACCTGGCGATCGAGCTGGAGGCAGCCAATGGCGTGTATACGGGGCGCACCCATGGGGTGCTGACCTATCGCGAAGGCAAGATCACGCGGTTGCTGGAATGGCTGGACCAGGAACAGGAGAACCTGGAGGGGGCGAGTTTCTATTCCGATTCGCTCAATGACCTGCCGTTGCTGGAGAAGGTCGATCATCCGCATGCGGTGAATCCGGATCCGGTGTTGCGCGAGCATGCCGAGAAGAATGGGTGGCCGGTCCTGGACTGGACCTGAACGTCGCAGTGCAGGGTATCGGGGCCGCTGCACAGCAGCCCCAATCGCCTCACGCCAGGCTTGCGTCGATCACGACCACCAGCTTCCCGGACACCTGGTTGCCGGCCAGCTCCTCATAGGCCGCCTCGGCCTCGGCCACCGGATAGCTGCCCACCAGCTGCGGCTTCAACCGGCCTTCGGCGAACAACGGCCACACCTGTTGCCCCAGCTCGCGCAGCAGCTCGGCCTTGAAGCCGTCATCGCGGTTACGCAAGGTCGAGCCGGTCACCTGCAGGCGCTTGCCGAGCATCAACGCCAGGTCGAGCTCGGCCGTGCGCCCGCCCATCAGGCCAATGATCACCCAGCGTCCGTCGCGGGCGAGCAACTTGAGGTTCATCGGACCATAGCTGGCGCCCACCGGATCCAGGATCACATCGAACGGCCCAAACCCTTGCAGCGCCTCGAGGTTCTCGCTACGCACTACGCCGCCCGCGGCGCCGAGGCTTTCACAGTAGGCCAAGCGCTCGGCCGAGCCGACACTGACCCAGATCGGGTTGCCGAAAGCCTTGCACAACTGGATCGCCGCCGACCCCACCCCGCTGGCCCCCGCATGCACCAGTACCTTCTCGCCAGCCTTGAGACCGCCCAGCTGGAAGATGTTCAGCCATGCCGTGGCATACACCTCGGGAATCGCGGCTGCTTCATGCAGGCTCAAGCCTTCGGGTACCGGCAGCACGTGCCGCGCATCGACCACGACCTCTTCGGCCATGCCGCCGCCCGCGAGCAGCGCACACACACGGTCGCCAACGCGCCAGTCGGCGCCCGGGCCGACTTCGCTGACAATGCCCGCGCATTCGAGCCCCAGGTAGGGGCTGGCGCCTGGCGGCGGCGGGTACGCACCCGCGCGTTGCAACAGGTCGGCCCGATTCAGGCCAGCGGCGGCTACGCGAATGCGCACCTGTCCCGCGTCACAGGCCGGGCGTTCGGCCTCGACCCACGCCACATGTCCGTCCACGCCTTGCAATGCCTTCACAGTGCCTCCATAGTTGAGTCATGACTGAGCCTGGGGACGCTTGCCCCAGGCTTTTTGCAGTATGCGTCCGGCTCCATGGAACCGGCGAATGGATAAGACGGCCTACTATGCGTGAACAATTGCCCCTACGTCGAATCAGCATGAAGCAATTCTTGCCCGGCACCGCCCTCGCCCTGCTGCTAGGCCTCGGCAGCCTGTCGCTTAGCGGCTTCGCATCGGCCGCCAACAAGTGGGAAAGCCTGCAGCCTGATCGCGACGAAATCGTCGCCAGCCTCAACGTGGTCGAGTTGCTCAAGCGCCATCACTACAGCAAGCCGCCGCTGGACGACGCACGCTCGGTCATCATCTATGACAGCTACCTCAAGTTGCTCGACCCCTCGCGCAGCTACTTCACCGCCAGCGACATCGCCGAATTCGACAAGTGGAAGACGCAGTTCGACGACTTTCTCAAGAGCGGCAACCTCGACCCAGGGTTCACCATCTACAAGCGCTACCTGAACCGCGTCAAGGCACGCCTGGATTTTGCCCTGGCCGAGTTGAACAAGGGCGTCGACAAGATGGACTTCGGCGTGCGCGAAGAGTTGCTGGTCGACCGCGAGAAAGCCCCATGGATGAAGAACGAGGCCGAGCTGGACGATCTGTGGCGCAAACGCGTCAAGGACGAAGTGCTGCGCCAGAAGATCGCCGGCAAGGATCCCAAGCAGATCCAGGAAACCCTCATCAAGCGCTACAAGAACCAGCTGACTCGCCTGGACCAGACCCGTGCCGAGGACATCTTCCAGGCCTATATCAATACGTTCGCCCAGTCCTACGACCCGCACACCAACTACCTGTCGCCAGACAACGCCGAGAACTTCGACATCAACATGAGCCTGTCGCTCGAAGGCATCGGCGCCGTGCTGCAGAGTGACAACGACCAGGTCAAGATCGTGCGCCTGGTGCCGGCAGGCCCGGCGGCCAAGACCAAGCAGGTGGCCCCTGCCGACAAGATCATTGGTGTGGCCCAGGGCGACAAGGAAATGGTCGACGTGGTCGGCTGGCGCCTGGACGAGGTGGTCAAGCTGATCCGTGGTCCCAAGGGCTCGGTGGTGCGCCTGGAAGTGATCCCGGCCAACAATGCGCCTAACGACCAGTCCAGCAAGATCGTGCCGATCACCCGCGAGGCGGTGAAGCTCGAAGAGCAGGCCGCGAAGAAATCCGTGCTCAACCTCAAGCAGGATGGGCGCGACTACAAGCTCGGCATCATCGAGATCCCGGCCTTCTACCTGGACTTCAAGGCGTTCCGCGCCGGCGATCCCGAGTACAAGAGCACCACGCGCGATGTGAAGAAGCTGCTCACCGAACTGCAGAAGGAAAAGGTCGACGGCGTGGTCATCGACCTGCGCAACAACGGCGGTGGCTCTCTGCAGGAAGCCACCGAGCTGACCAGCCTGTTCATCGACAAGGGTCCCACGGTGCTGGTGCGCAACAGCGACGGGCGGGTCGACGTACTGGAAGACGAGAACGCCGGCGCCTTCTACAAGGGCCCGATGGCGCTGCTGGTCAACCGTCTCTCGGCCTCGGCCTCGGAGATCTTCGCCGGTGCCATGCAGGACTATCATCGTGCGCTGATCATCGGTGGCCAGACCTTCGGCAAGGGCACCGTGCAGACTATCCAGCCGCTCAACCATGGCGAACTCAAGCTGACCCTGGCCAAGTTCTACCGGGTCTCGGGCCAGAGCACCCAGCACCAGGGCGTGCTGCCGGACATCGACTACCCATCGATCATCGACACCAAGGAAATCGGCGAAAGCGCCCTGCCCGAAGCCATGCCCTGGGACACCATCCGCCCGGCGATCAAGCCGACGGCCGACTCGTTCAAGCCGTTCCTGGCCCAGCTCAAGAGCCGCCACCAGGCGCGTAGCGCCAAGGATCCGGAGTTCGTGTACATCCGCGATCGCCTGGCGCTGACCCAGAAACTGATGAACGAAAAGACCGTCAGTCTCAACGAGGCCGAGCGCCGTGCCCGTCACGACGAGATCGAAGGCAAGCAGCTGGCACTGGAGAACATCCGGCGCAAGGCCAAGGGCGAGGAACCGCTCAAGGAGCTGAAGAAGGAAGACGAGGATGCCTTGGCCGTCGAAGACGAGGACACCAAGCCCGAGGATGATGCCTACCTGTCCGAGACCGGTCGCATCCTGCTCGACTACCTGAGCTTGAATTCGGCGGTGGCCAAGCACTGAACGGTGCCTGAAAGCATGATGGCAAAATAGTACGACCCACCACGATTACGTCATCAAATGGTCATTGTTCTGTCGTGAAATAAAGGGGCTGGGCGCGTGAGCGCCCAGC
>JAQZAY010000420.1 GCA_029239415.1 Pseudomonas sp.
CGAAACAAAGAGTGTGACAAGTGCAGGTCCTCTCAATAGTCTGTTTTATATAATAAAACCGGCGCGCAACTTACCGTTCATGTCCTTGCGCCGCAATGATTGATTCCGCAAATCCCAGTCACAGCCTGGCTTCACTGGCGCAGGATGAGTGACCACCGCCAGACCTGTGGGAGCTGGCTCTGCCTGCGATGAGGCCATCACTGGCTTACCGCTCCCACAGGGCAGATGCTTACTTGCCCGACTTAATCTTCGTCCAGCTGCGCGTCATGATGCGCTGCGTTGCCGCAGGCAGATCGGCGATGGCGTACAGCTTGGCCTGCACGTCGGCTGGCGGGTAAATACCTGGATCTTCGCTGATGGCTTTATCCACCAATGCCGTTGCAGCCTGGTTACCGTTGGGGAACTGCACGCTGTTGGTGATCTCGGCCATGACTTCCGGCTTCATCAGGAAGGTCATGAACTTGTAGGCGCCCTCGACGTTCTCGGCATCCTTGGGAATGGCGACCATGTCGAAGAAGCTGCCAGCACCTTCCTTGGGAATGTTGTAGCTGACCTTGACCTTGCCACCGGCCTCTTCGGCGCGCGACTTGGCCTGGTAGATGTCACCCGAGTAACCCACGGCCACGCAGATGTTGCCGTTGGCCAGGTCGGAGATGTACTTGGAGGAGTGGAAGTAACCGATCGAAGGACGCACCTTGAGGAACAGCGCTTCGGCTTCGGCGAGCTGCTTCTTGTCCTGCGAGTCGGTCGGATAGCCCAGGTAATGCAGGGCGATCGGCAGCATCTCGGTCGGCGAATCGAGGAAGCTGATGCCGCACGACTTCAGCTTGGCCGCGTTTTCCGGCTTGAACAGCAGGTCCCAGCTGTTGGTCGGCGCGTCGGCGCCCAGGGCAGCCTTGACCTTGTCGGGATTGAAGCCGATGCCGATCGAGCCCCACATGTACGGGAAGGCATGCTTGTTGTCCGGATCGCTCACCGACACGGCCTTGAGCAGCGATTGGTTGAGGTTCTTCCAGTTCGGCAGTTTGGAGCGGTCCAGTTCCTGGTAAACGCCGGCCTTGATCTGCTTGGCCAGGAAGTTGTTGGAAGGCACGACGATATCGTAGCCGGACTTGCCGGCCAGCAACTTGGCTTCCAGGGTTTCGTTGCTGTCGAATACGTCGTAGACGACCTTGATCCCCGACTCCTCCTCGAACTGCTTGATCGTGTTCGGCGCAATGTAGTCCGACCAGTTGTACACGTGCAGAACCTTGTCGTCCGCCTGCGCAGCACTGGCCATCGCCCCCATCAGGGCCGCGGCGAGGAGGGTCTTGCCAAATATCTTCATGCGTTGTGCTCCAATTTTATCGAAATCCGATGTCGAGATTACTGGGGAAGCTGCCGATGCCCTGTGGGCGCTGGCTCTGTCTGCGAACGGCGTGAATCGGTGTCGCGGCCATTCGCGGGCAGAGCCCGCTCCCACAAAGGGTGTGACCATTCGCGGGCAGAGCCCGCTCCCACAAGGGGTACGAACATTCGCGGGCATAGCCTGTTCCTACAGGGGCAGGCATCAATTCGTCAGCCTCGGCAAGCCTAGCATTTAGCCACCTAGCGCTTCGAGTGTCAGGTCAAGGCAAAGGCGTGCCTTGCTCACCAGCTCGTCGATCTCGGCATGGCTGATGACCAGCGGCGGTGCAATGATCATGGTGTCACCCACCGCGCGCATGATCAGTCCGTTGTCGAAGCAGAACTGCCGACAGATCATGCCGGCACCCCGGCCCTCGTGACGGCTGCGCGTGGCCTTGTCCTTGACCAGTTCGATCGCCCCGAGCATGCCAAGACCGCGGACCTCGCCCACCAGTGGATGGTCCAGCAGCTCCCGCAGACGCTTTTGCAAATACGGTGCCGCCTCGGTCCTGACGTTGTCGACGATGTGCTCGTCGCGCAGGATGCGCAGGTTTTCCAGCCCCACTGCCGCCGCGACCGGGTGCCCGGAATAGGTGAAGCCATGGTTGAAGTCGCCGCCCTGGTTGATCACCTTGACCACCTCGTCGCGCACGATCACCCCGCCCATGGGGATGTAACCGCTGGTGAGGCCCTTGGCGATGGTCATCAGGTCGGGCGCCAGGTCGTAGTAGTCGCTGCCGAACCAGTGGCCGGTACGGCCAAAGCCACAGATCACTTCATCGGCGACGAACAGGATGTCGTAGCGCGCCAGCACTTCCTTGACCTTCGGCCAGTAGGTGTCGGGCGGAATGATCACCCCGCCGGCGCCCTGGATCGGCTCGGCGATGAACGCCGCGACGTTGTCTTCGCCCACTTCCAGAATCTTCTTTTCCAGCTGCTCGGCGGCCCAGACACCGAACTCGTCGGGGGTCATGTCGCCCCCCTCGTCGAACCAGTAGGGCTGGGCGATGTGCACGATACCCGGGATCGGCAGGTCACCTTGCTCGTGCATGCCCGACATACCGCCCAGGCTGGCGCCAGCCACGGTGGAGCCGTGGTAGCCATTGACGCGACTGATGATCACCTTCTTCTCGGGTTTGCCCTTGAGCGCCCAGTAATGGCGCACCAGGCGCAGCACGGTGTCGTTGCCTTCGGAGCCGGAGCCGGTGAAGAACACATGGTTCATGCCCTCGGGCGCCAGGTCGGCGATGGCCTTGGCCAGCTCCAGCGCAGGCGGGTGAGCGGTCTGGAAGAACAGGTTGTAGTACGGCAGTTCACGCATCTGCGCGCTGGCCGCCTGCACCAGTTCTTCGCGACCGTAGCCGATCGCCACGCACCACAGGCCCGCCATGCCGTCGAGAATCTTGTGCCCTTCGCTGTCCCACAGGTACACGCCATCGGCCTTGGTGATGATCCGCGGACCCTTGTTCTTGAGCTGCGTGTAATCGCTGAAAGGCGCCAGGTGATGGGCGCTGCTCAAGTCTTGCCAATGCTGGGTCTGGGGGTTGTTGTTGCTCATCTGTCGCTCCTTTTTCTCACACCGCGAACAGCAGGAACTCACGTTCCCACGAGCTGATCACGCGCTTGAAGTTCTCGTGTTCGGCGCGCTTGACCGCGACATAGCCGACGACGAATTTCTTGCCCAGGTATTTCTCCACCGTCTTGCAGTTTTCCATGCGCTCCAGCGCATCCTCGATGGTCAACGGCAGACGCAGGTTGCGACGTTCATAGCCACGGCCCTGGACCGGCGCGCTCGGGTTCAAGCCCTCGACCATGCCGATGTAGCCGCACAGCAGGCTGGCGGCGATGGCCAGGTACGGGTTGGCATCGGCGCCCGGCAGGCGGTTCTCGACCCGCCGGTTCTGTGGCGTGGCATCGGGCACGCGAAGGCCCA
>JAQZAY010000057.1 GCA_029239415.1 Pseudomonas sp.
GTATCGAGCTGTAGCCAACGAGGCCAGGCAGGCCGGGAACGTTTCGTTCAAGCACCACTATAGCTGCTGCTTGCCATCGCGCTTCGAATCCTTGCAGCTTTTCTCCTCTGGCCGGTGTCTATCGCAGGTGCCAGGGCGTGTCCCGGTGCGACACAAAATGACCGTAAAGTCGCGTTTTTGCCCGTGCTTTAGAGCATTTGACAACGTCGGTCTTTTCAGTGAATGTGTGCGAACCCAAATCAAACGGGCGTATGAATTGAGCGTTTGTATGTCAGGCGCGCCTGCATATTCCCGACTATCGCGCTGACGGGTGTGCCTGGTGGGCTTGCCCCCCAGAGTTCGGCGTGGACAGTTTTCAGCTTCCATATCCTGGAGATCAGTTGATGATTTACGAAGGTAAAGCCATCACGGTTAAGGCTCTTGATAGCGGCATCGTCGAACTGCGGTTCGACCTCAAGGGTGAGTCCGTCAACAAATTCAACCGTCTGACCCTGGGCGAGCTGCGCCAGGCCGTGGACACCATCAAGGCCGACGCCGCGATCAAGGGTGTGATTGTCAGCAGTGGCAAGAACGTGTTCATCGTCGGCGCGGACATCACCGAGTTTGTCGAGAACTTCAAGCTGCCCGAGGCCGAGCTGGTTGCCGGCAACCTGGAAGCCAACCGCATCTTCAGCGATTTCGAAGACCTGCAGGTGCCGACGGTGGCCGCCATCAATGGCATCGCCCTGGGGGGCGGCCTGGAGATGTGCCTGGCGGCGGATTACCGCGTCATGGCCAGCACTGCCAGAATCGGCCTGCCCGAAGTCAAGCTGGGCATCTACCCAGGCTTTGGTGGCACCGTGCGCCTGCCGCGCCTGATCGGAGCCGACAACGCCATCGAGTGGATCGCCTCCGGCAAGGAAAACCGTGCCGAGGATGCCCTCAAGGTCGGCGCCGTCGATGCGGTCGTAGCCCCCGAACAGCTGCAGGCCGCAGCACTGGACCTGCTCCAGCGGGCCATCGCCGGCGAGTTCGACCACAAGGCCAAGCGCCAGCCCAAGCTGGACAAGCTCAAGCTCAATGCCATCGAGCAGATGATGTCGTTCGAGACCGCCAAGGGCTTTGTGGCTGGCCAGGCCGGCCCCAACTATCCAGCCCCGGTCGAAGCCATCAAGACCATCCAGAAGGCCGCCAACTTCGGCCGTGACAAGGCCCTCGCCGTCGAGGCCGCGGGCTTCGCCAAGCTGGCGCGCACCCCGGTCGCCGAAAGCCTGATCGGCCTGTTCCTCAACGACCAGGAGCTCAAGCGCAAGGCCAAGGCCCACGACGAGATTGCCAACGACGTGAAGCAGGCGGCCGTGCTGGGCGCTGGCATCATGGGCGGCGGCATCGCCTATCAGTCGGCGGTCAAGGGCACGCCGATCCTGATGAAGGACATTCGCGAAGACGCGATCGCGCTGGGCCTGAGCGAGGCGTCCAAGCTGCTCGGCAAGCGTGTCGAGAAAGGCCGCCTGACCCCTGAGAAGATGGCCGAGGCGCTCAATGCCATTCGCCCGACCCTGTCCTACGGCGACTTCGCCCATGTCGACATCGTCGTCGAGGCCGTGGTCGAGAACCCGAAGGTCAAGCAAGCGGTGCTCGCCGAGGTGGAAGGGCAGGTGAAGGAAGGCGCGATCCTGGCGTCCAATACCTCGACCATTTCCATCAACCTGCTGGCCAAGGCGCTCAAGCGCCCGGAAAACTTCGTCGGCATGCACTTCTTCAATCCGGTGCACATGATGCCCCTGGTCGAAGTGATCCGTGGCGAGAAGTCCAGTGACGTGGCCGTCGCCACCACCGTGGCCTATGCCAAGAAGATGGGCAAGAACCCGATCGTGGTCAACGACTGCCCGGGCTTCCTGGTCAACCGCGTGCTGTTCCCGTATTTCGGCGGGTTTGCCAGGCTGGTCAGCGCGGGTGTCGACTTCGCGCGCATCGACAAGGTCATGGAAAGGTTCGGCTGGCCGATGGGCCCGGCGTACCTGATGGACGTGGTCGGCATCGACACCGGCCACCACGGCCGCGACGTCATGGCCGAGGGCTTCCCCGACCGCATGAAGGATGATCGCCGCTCGGCTGTCGACGCCCTGTACGAGGCCGGCCGCCTGGGCCAGAAGAACGGCAAGGGCTTCTATGCCTACGAGACCGACAAGCGCGGCAAGCCGAAGAAGGTGGCCGACCCGGCGGCGCTCGAAGTACTCGAGCCGATCATCTTCGAACGGCGCGAGGTGAGCGACGAAGACATCATCAACTGGATGATGATCCCGCTGTGCCTCGAAACCGTCCGCTGCCTGGAGGACGGCATCGTCGAAACCGCCGCCGAGGCCGACATGGGCCTGGTATACGGCATCGGCTTCCCTCCCTTCCGCGGGGGCGCACTGCGCTACATCGATTCGATCGGGGTCGCCGAGTTCGTCGCCCTGGCCGATCGGTATGCCGATCTTGGGCCGCTGTACCACCCCACCGCGAAGCTGCGTGAAATGGCCAGGTCCGGCCAGCGCTTCTTCGGCTAAGCGCCCAACGATAGAGAGCGAGAGAACAGATATGAGCCTGAATCCAAGAGACGTGGTGATTGTCGACTTCGGTCGCACGCCGATGGGCCGCTCCAAGGGCGGCATGCACCGCAATACCCGCGCCGAGGACATGTCGGCGCACCTGATCAGCAAGCTGCTCGAGCGCAACGACAAGGTCAATCCGGCCGAGGTCGAGGACGTCATCTGGGGCTGCGTCAACCAGACCCTCGAGCAAGGCTGGAACATCGCCCGCATGGCCTCGCTGATGACCGCGATCCCGCACACCGCGGCGGCCCAGACCGTCAGCCGCCTGTGCGGCTCGTCGATGAGCGCGCTGCACACCGCCGCGCAGGCCATCATGACCGGCAACGGGGATGTCTTCGTGGTCGGCGGCGTCGAACACATGGGCCACGTCAGCATGATGCACGGCGTCGACCCCAACCCGCACCTGTCGCTGCACGCGGCCAAGGCCTCGGGCATGATGGGCCTGACCGCCGAGATGCTGGGCAAGATGCACGGCATCACCCGCGAGCAGCAAGACCTGTTCGGCCTGCGTTCGCACCAGCTCGCCCACCAGGCGACGGTCGAAGGCAAGTTCAGGGACGAGATCATCCCCATGCAGGGCCATGACGAGAACGGCTTCCTCAAGGTGTTCGACTACGACGAGACCATTCGCCCGGAAACCACCCTCGAAGGCCTGGCGTCCCTCAAGCCTGCCTTCAATCCCAAGGGCGGCACCGTGACGGCCGGCACTTCGTCGCAGATCACCGACGGTGCCTCGTGCATGATCGTCATGTCGGCGCAGCGTGCCCAGGACCTCGGCATCCAGCCGCTGGCGGTCATCCGCTCGATGGCAGTGGCCGGTGTCGACCCCGCGATCATGGGCTACGGCCCGGTGCCGGCAACCCACAAGGCGCTCAAGCGCGCGGGCCTGAGCATGACCGACATCGACTTCGTCGAGCTCAACGAAGCCTTCGCCGCACAGGCCTTGCCAGTGCTCAAGGATCTGAAAGTGCTCGACAAGATGGATGAGAAGGTTAACCTGCACGGCGGCGCTATCGCTTTGGGCCACCCTTTCGGTTGCTCCGGGGCGCGCATTTGCGGCACTCTGCTCAATGTCATGAAGCAGAACGGCGGAACCCTGGGGGTCGCGACCATGTGTATCGGCCTGGGCCAAGGCATCACCACTGTCTTCGAACGCGTCTGATCACGCGGGTTGGACAGCAGCCGGGGCCTCGTGCCCCGGCTTTTGTTTTTTTGCAGTATTTTTTCAAGAGGTAGGCGACATGCAGATACAGCCAGGCATATACCGGCATTACAAGGGGCCTGAGTATCGAGTGTTCGACGTCGCACGGCACTCCGAGACCGAAGAATGGCTGGTGTACTACCAGTGCCTGTATGGTGACTACGGGCGTTGGGTGCGGCCCTTGTCGATGTTCGTCGAGTCCGTCGAGGTTGACGGCGAACAGGTCCCGCGCTTTGCTCTGGTCAAGGCCGAAAAGGGCATGTTCGAGCGAGCGGATGCCGACGGCGGCTGAGCCGTCGCGCTTGACCTCACTCTGTTGCCACTATATATAGCGGTGCCGCGTCAGGGCACCTGCCGTGTTTTTCTTTTTCAGATTCAGGAATACTCCGATCCATGGGCAAATCGCTGGTCATTGTGGAATCCCCGGCTAAGGCCAAGACCATCAACAAGTACCTGGGCACCCAGTACGTGGTGAAGTCGAGTATCGGCCATATCCGAGACCTCCCCACCAGTGGTTCGGCCAGCGCTGCCAAGGAGCCTGCCGCCAAGCGTGGCAAGGCTGCGGCGGGCGAGGCGCCGGCACTGTCGCCCAAGGAAAAGGCGCGCAAGCAGCTGATCGCCCGCATGGGGGTCGACCCGGACCACGGCTGGAAGGCCAAGTACGAGATCCTGCCGGGCAAGGAAAAGGTGATCGAGGAATTGCGCCGCCTGGCCAAGGATGCCGACACCATCTACCTGGCGACCGACTTGGACCGCGAAGGGGAAGCCATTGCCTGGCACCTGCGCGAAGCCATCGGTGGAGACGACAGCCGCTACAAGCGCGTGGTGTTCAACGAGATCACCAAGAAAGCCATCCAGGAAGCCTTCTCGCAGCCTGGCGAACTGGATATCCACCGGGTCAACGCACAGCAGGCGCGGCGCTTCCTCGACCGGGTGGTGGGCTACATGGTCTCGCCACTGCTGTGGTCGAAGATCGCCCGGGGCCTGTCCGCCGGCCGTGTGCAGTCGGTGGCGGTGAAGCTGGTGGTCGAGCGCGAGCGCGAGATCCGTGCCTTCAACCCCGAGGAATACTGGGAAATCCATGCCGACCTGGGCACTGCCAAGAATGCCAAGGTGCGCTTCGACGTCACCCGCGAGAACGGCGAGGCCTTCAAGCCGCTCAGCGAAGCCCAGGCCATGGCGGCCGTGGACAAGCTCAAGAGCTCCAGCTACAGCATCATCAAGCGTGAAGACCGCCCGACCAGCAGCAAGCCGTCGGCGCCGTTCATCACCTCGACCCTGCAGCAGGCCGCGAGCAACCGGCTGGGCTACGGCGTGAAGAAAACCATGATGATGGCCCAGCGCTTGTACGAGGCCGGCTACATCACCTACATGCGTACCGACTCCACCAACCTGTCGACCGACGCGGTGGAGATGGCGCGGACCTACATCGAGCAGGAGTTCGGCAAGCAATACCTGCCCGAAACGCCGGTGGTCTACGGCAGCAAGGAAGGTGCCCAGGAGGCGCACGAGGCGATCCGTCCTTCTGACGTGAACACGCACCCGAGCAAGGTCAGTGGCATGGAGCGTGATGCCGAGCGCCTGTACGAGCTCATCTGGCGCCAGTTCCTGGCGTGCCAGATGCCGCCTGCGCAGTACCTGTCGACCAGCGTAACGGTCGCGGCGGGCGACTTCGAGCTGCGTGCCAAGGGCCGTATCCTCAAGTTCGACGGCTACACTCGCGTACTGCCCCAGCAAAGCAAGCCAGGCGAGGACGACGTGCTGCCAGACATGGCCCAGGGCGAGGCGCTCAAGCTGATCCAGCTCGATCCGAGCCAGCATTTCACCAAGCCACCGGCGCGTTTCTCCGAGGCCAGCCTGGTCAAGGAAATGGAAAAGCGTGGCATCGGTCGTCCTTCGACCTACGCGGCGATCATTTCCACCATCCAGGACCGTGGCTACGTCACCCTGCACAATCGTCGCTTCTATTCCGAGAAGATGGGCGACATCGTCACCGAGCGCCTGGCCGAGAGTTTCTCCGACCTGATGGACTACGGTTTCACCGCCGGGATGGAGGAAAACCTCGACGACGTGGCCCAGGGCGAGCGTGACTGGAAGAACGTGCTCGACGAGTTCTATGGCGACTTCAGCAAGAAGCTGCAGGCCGCCGAGTCGGCCGAGAACGGCATGCGCGCCAACCAGCCGACGCCGACCAGCATTGCCTGCAAGGAATGTGGCCGGCCGATGATGATCCGCACCGCGTCGACGGGTGTGTTCCTGGGCTGCTCGGGCTACAGCCTGCCACCGAAGGAGCGCTGCAAGGCGACCGTCAACCTGGTGCCGGGCGACGAGATCGCCGCCGACGACGAAGGCGAATCGGAGTCGCGCGTGCTGCTCAACAAGCACCGCTGCCCGATCTGCGCCACGGCGATGGATGCCTACCTGCTCGATGAAAAGCACAAGCTGCACATCTGCGGCAACAACCCGGATTGCGTCGGCTACGAGATCGAAGAGGGCAGCTACCGCATCAAGGGCTACGAAGGGCCGAGCCTGGAATGCGACAAGTGCGGCAGCGAGATGCAGCTCAAGACCGGCCGTTTCGGCAAGTTCTTCGGCTGCACCAATCCTGAGTGCAAGAACACTCGCAAGCTGCTCAAGAGCGGCGAGGCGGCGCCGCCCAAGATGGATGCGGTGAAGATGCCCGAGCTCAAGTGCGAAAAAGTCGACGACACCTACGTGCTGCGTGACGGCGCCTCGGGGCTGTTCCTGGCTGCCAGCCAGTTCCCGAAGAATCGCGAGACCCGCGCGCCGCTGGTGATGGAGATAGTCCCGCACAAGGACGAGATCGATCCGAAGTACCACTTCCTGTGCGAAGCGCCAAAGAAGGACCCCGAGGGCCGTCCGACCGTGATCCGCTACAGCCGCAAGACCAAGGAGCAGTACGTACAATCCGAGGTCGAAGGCAAGCCTACGGGCTGGAAAGCGTTCTATGACGGCAAGGCATGGAAGATCGAGGACAAGCGCTAGGCTCCGTCCTCGGGCTCGGCGCCAATCTGTGAGGGCGGGTTGACTTGCGAAGACCGGCAAAGCCGGTGCCAGGCACCGCGTCGACTTCTTCGCGGTTGAGACCGCTCCCACAGGTACAGCAGTGCTCCCAGGCCGGACTGTCCCTGTGGGAGCTGCGGTTCGGCGCCCCGGCTTGCCTGTGGTCCTGTAATCCCTGACACTGGCCTGCCGCCTTGCAACCTTTCCGGAGGGCGCCACCATGGCCCAGGAACTCTACACCCGTACCAACCAGAAACTCTTCTTCGCAGGCCTTGCGCTCGAATCCCTGGCCAAGGCGCAGGGCAGTCAGGCCATGAACGCCCAGGGCCTGGTGCAGGCCGAACGGGAGTCAGCACTGTTCCACCTGTACGGAGCACTACTGGGGCTTTGCCACGAGATCGCTGGTTTCTATCGCCTGCCGCAGGCCAATGCACCCCGTGCGGAAGCGCTGTTGAGCGATGAGATGCTTGAGCGCGTCGCCATTCCCGAAATGGCCGAGATGGTCGAGCTGGCGCGACACCCTCACACCTGGCTTGCGCAGCTGCTTGAGGCGCATGCCAACCTGTACCGACCGCCTGTCGCTAAAAGAGCGCCGAAGGGCGATGTTACCCAGCCGCTGATCCAAGCGGTGAGCCTGGACGAAACCGACGTTGCGCCGCTCTCGTGCGAGGAGCTGGAAAGCTGGCGGCAGAATCTCAAGGAGCTGACCCGGCGTTTTCGCGAGGCGTTGAGTGAGTGCTGACCAGGACGGTCGCTGGTACACTAGCCGCCTTACGTGGAGAACAGTCTTTTATGTCAACGTCCTTTCTTGAAATTGTCGAGTTGCCTGATGGCCGGATCGAGCTGCGCCGCGCCGAGGACGAAGGTCCCCTGGTAACCCTGGATTTCTCCGAGGATGCCAAGGCGTTTCTGCAAGGGCAGCACGTGGAAGTGGCCAAGGCCATGCTCAGCGTGGGTGTCCAGATGGCCGGCCGTCTCGCCGAAGGCGAGCTTGAACGCGACGAAGGACCGCGCGTTCTGCATTGAGTCTCACGCTGGATTTCCCAGGACGGGAAATCCGAGTCTACGGAGCCTGATCATCAGCCAAGGCGGATGTTCAGGCTTTGTGCATTTCCGCTGTCGGCGGCGCAAATCAGTTGCTGGCGCGCGCTGGCGTTCAAGCTTCCCAGCCAGCTGACCACCGTGTGGCTACGACCAAGGCGCAGTGCCTCGCAAGACAGTTGCAGCGCGCTCTGGTTGCCGCGTGGCTTGAGCAACAGGATGCGCTCGCGGTTTAGCCCGGCATCACGCAGCCAGGCGTGGGTGAGGCTGGCGGGTGGGTCGATCAGGGTCAGCCAGCGGGCGTCCTGTTCTTCGCTGAGCTCGCGCAGCACCGGTGCCAGGAGGCTGTGGCAGTGGCCCGGCGCACCGCGCAAGGACAGTTCGCTGAAGACCTCTGGAGGGTAACTGTGGCCTGGGGGTTCGCTTACCTTCAGGCCAGGCAGCACGGGCTGGGCCAGAAAGGCTTCGAACAGCGAAAGCTGGGCTTTGTGAGGTGCGTGGGTAGACTGCATGTCGCCTCCTGTTATCGGCGTATGACGCCAACGCTCAAGCCCTCGATCACCAGCTCCTGTTCCTTCAGGTTGACTTCGATTGGGGCAAATTCGGGATTTTCGGCCAGCAGCCAGACTCGGTTGCCTTCGCGCTTGAAACGCTTGACCGTTACCTCGTCGCCCAGGCGGGCGACCACGATCTGGCCGTTGCGGGCTTCGCGGGTGGTGTGCACGGCCAGCAGGTCGCCATCGACGATGCCGACATCGCGCATGCTCATGCCGCGCACACGCAGCAGGTAGTCGGCGCGGGGGTGGAAAAAGGCCGGGTTGATCTTGCAGGACTCTTCGATGTGCTGCTGGGCGAGGATCGGCGCGCCGGCGGCGACCCGGCCGATGATCGGCAAGCCGTTGTCATCGGCCTTGGTCTCGTGGCCCGGGACCCGGATGCCGCGCGAGGCGCCGGGTGTCATCTCGATCGCGCCCTTGCGGGCCAGGGCCTTGAGGTGTTCCTCGGCGGCATTGGGCGACTTGAAGCCCAGCTCCTGCGCAATTTCCGCGCGGGTCGGCGGGAAGCCGTTGTCGTCCAGGCAACGTTTGATGAAGGCAAGGATTTCGGCTTGACGTGGCGTCAGTTTAAGCATGGCGGTCGCTCTGTCTTTTTGTACAGTGACTGGGATTATATACAGTAGTCGGCTGGCTGCAAGCCTCAAGCTACGAGCGGCAAGCAAAAGCAGCCCGCCGTCATCCGTCGAGCCCTGCAGGCGCAGGCTCGCCTGCTGCTGCTTGCCGCTTGAAGCTTGCCGCTTGCAGCTGCAAAAGGCTGTGGTTTAATGGCGACCGGGCGGTCACGAAACCTTGACAGCACCCCGCTTGAAACGTATGTTTCAAACAACTGTTTGTCAGGCGGAATTCTCATGGCCCAATCGGAAACCGTTGAACGCATTCTCGATGCTGCCGAGCAGCTGTTCGCCGAAAAAGGCTTCGCTGAAACTTCGTTGCGGCTCATCACCAGCAAGGCTGGCGTCAACCTGGCAGCGGTGAACTACCACTTCGGCTCGAAGAAGGCCCTGATCCAGGCGGTCTTCTCGCGCTTTCTCGGCCCGTTCTGCGCCAGCCTGGAGCGCGAGCTGGAACGCCGCCAGGCACGCCCCGAGCACAAGCCCTCGCTCGAGGAACTGCTCGAGATGCTGGTCGAGCAGGCCCTGGCGGTGCAGCCGCGCAGCGGCAACGACCTGTCCATCTTCATGCGCCTGCTGGGCCTGGCATTCAGTCAGAGCCAGGGTCACTTGCGGCGTTACCTCGAAGACATGTACGGCAAGGTGTTCCGCCGCTACATGCTGCTGGTCAACGAGGCCGCTCCGCGCATACCGCCCCTGGAGCTGTTCTGGCGCGTGCACTTCATGCTGGGCGCCGCGGCATTCAGCATGTCCGGCATCAAGGCGCTGCGAGCGATCTCCGAGACCGACTTCGGCATCGACACTTCCATCGAGCAGGTCATGCGCCTGATGGTGCCGTTCCTGGCCGCCGGCATGCGCGCCGACAGTGGCGTCACCGTCGAGGCAATGGCCGCCGCCCAGTTGCGCCCACGCGGCAAGTCCGCCAGCACCCCAGCCTCGGCCAAGGCCTGAAGGCTGCCCTGAACTTGAAGGAACACTTATGACCGTCAGCCTGCAAGGCTCCTTGATGGTGGATATCGCCGGTACCTGGCTGACCGCCGAGGACCGCCAGTTGCTGCGCCAGCCCGAAGTGGCCGGCCTGATCATCTTCGCCCGCAATATCGAGAGTCCACGCCAGGTGCGCGAGCTGTGCGCGTCGATCCGGGCCATGCGCCCCGAGCTGATCCTGGCGGTGGACCAGGAAGGCGGGCGCGTGCAGCGGTTGCGCCAGGGCTTCGTGCGCTTGCCCGCGATGCGCGCGCTCGCCGACAACGACAACGCCGGTGTCCTGGCCGAGCAGTGCGGCTGGCTCATGGCGACCGAGGTGCTGGCGGTTGGCCTGGACCTGAGCTTCGCGCCGGTACTTGACCTGGATCACCAGCGCAGTGCCGTGGTCGGCAGCCGCGCCTTCGAGGGCGATCCCGAGATCGCCACGCAACTTGCCGGTGCTTTCATCCGCGGCATGAACGCCGCAGGCATGGCGGCGTGCGGCAAGCATTTTCCAGGACACGGCTGGGCCGAGGCCGACTCCCACGTGGCCATCCCCATCGACGAGCGCAGCCTGGAGCAATTGCGCCAGGCCGACCTGCTGCCGTTCTCCCGCCTGGGTGGCCAGCTGGCGGCGGTGATGCCCGCGCACGTGATCTATCCGCAGGTCGATAGCCAGCCCGCCGGGTTCTCGCGCCGCTGGCTGAAGGACATCCTGCGTGGCGAGCTGGGTTTCACGGGCGTGATCTTCAGTGACGACTTGTCCATGGCGGGCGCGCATGTCGTGGGTGATGCGGCCAACCGCATCGAAGCCGCACTCAGCGCCGGCTGCGACATGGGCCTGGTGTGCAATGACCGGGCGGCGGCGGAACTTGCCCTGAGCGCTGCGCAGCGACTGAAGGTACAGCCTTCGCCGCGGATCGCGCAGATGCGCGGGCAGGGCTTCGCGCGCACCGACTATCGGCAGCAGCCACGCTGGCTGGAGGCGCTTGGAGCGCTGAAGGATGCGCAGTTGCTGGACTAGGTGGGGCTAGGTCGGCCCTCACCAAAGACAGTTGTTTCGACAATGACCGTGCGCCGGTCAGGGATTTGGACTGCCCCCGAAAAGTCGGGCAGTTTCAGCTTGCAGCCTGGACTGACTCCTGGTATCTCCCGCTGGTATCGGGGCTTGCGTCATTTCGCGCTGGTGCGCTTGCCGGGCAGTGGCGCGAACAGGGCTTCGATCTCTTCATCCTGCATCTGCCATTGTCCCGCCTGGCCGCCGTCGAGCAATCCGCTCGCCAGTGCCGCCTTCTCCTGCTGCAGCTTTTGGATCTTCTCTTCCACCGTCCCCCGGGTGATCAGCTTGAACACGAACACCGGCTTGTCCTGGCCGATCCGATAGGCGCGGTCGGTGGCCTGGCTCTCGCTGGCCGGGTTCCACCATGGGTCGTAGTGGATGACGGTGTCGGCGGCGGTCAGGTTGAGCCCGGTGCCGCCAGCCTTGAGGCTGATCAGGAACACATGGGTGTCGCCACGCTGGAATGCCTGCACGGGTGCACGGCGGTCACGGGTATCGCCTGTGAGCAGGCTGTAGGGCACCTGGCGTTTGCGCAGCTCCTCCTCGATCAGCCCCAGCATCGAGGTGAACTGCGAGAACAGCAGTACGCGGCGCCCTTCGCTGAGCAGCTCTTCGAGCATCTCCAGCAGGCTGCCGAGCTTGCCTTTGTCGCTCTGCGAACTCTTGGCCTCGACCCCTTTGACCAGCCGCAGGTCGCAGCATACCTGGCGCAGCTTGAGCAGCGCGTCGAGGATGACGATCTGGCTGCGCGCTGCACCGTTGCGGGCGATTTCGGCACGGACTTTCTGGTCCATCGCCACCCGCACGGTCTCGTAGGTGTCGCGCTGGGCATCGCTGAGTTCGACCCAGTGCACCATCTCGGTCTTGGGCGGCAGTTCGCTGGCCACCTGCTCCTTGGTACGACGCAGGAGGAAAGGGCGGATGCGGCTGGCCAGGTGCGCCATGCGCTCCCGGTCGCCCTGGCGCTCGATCGGCGTGCGATAGTCCTGGGCAAAGCGCTTGCTGTCGCCCAGCCAGCCGGGCATCAGGAAATGGAACAGCGACCACAGCTCGCCCAGGTTGTTTTCCATCGGCGTGCCCGTCAGGCACAAGCGCTGGTGGGCGGTCAGCTCGCGGGCGGCCAGCGCCGCCTTGCTGTTGGCGTTCTTGATGTTCTGCGCCTCATCGAGCACCAGCAGGTGCCAGGGCTGCGCCTTGTGGTGCGCCACGTCGCGGGGGAGCAGGGCGTAGGTGGTGAGGACCAGGTCGTAGTCGTGCAGTGCGCCGAAGTGCTTGTTGCGAGTGGCGCCTTGCAGGGCGAGCACGCGCAGGCCGGGGGCGAAGCGCTGGGCTTCGTCGAGCCAGTTGGGCACCAGGCTGGTCGGCATCACCGCCAGCGCAGGATGCTGAAGGCGCCCGGCCTGCTTTTCCAGCAGCAGGTGCGCCAGAGTCTGCAAGGTCTTGCCCAGGCCCATGTCGTCGCCCAGGATGCCGCCGATGCCGAGCTCACGCAGGGCCTGCAGCCAATTCAGGCCTTGCTGCTGGTAGGGGCGTAGGGTGGCGTCGAGCCCCTGTGGCGGCGCTACCTGCAGCTCGCGCGCATCGCGCAGGCGCCGGCCGAGATCGCGCACCCTGGCGCCACCTTCCCATTTCAGGGGCAGCGACTCCATCTCGGTCAGGCGTGGCGCATCGGCGGTCGGCAGGCGCAGGGCAGGGCCGCTGCTGTCGTCGCCCAGGTACAGCTCGCCGAGCGTCTTCATGACCGCCTTGATTCGCCCGTAGGGCAGGGCCACGCGCAATGCCTGGCTGTCGTGGCGGGCGCGGTTCAGATCGATCACCAGGTGCTCGTCGTCGTTGCGCCTGGCGAGCTCCGCAGGGCGCAGCAATTCCGGGCTGCTGCGCAGCAGGTGAAGAATGATCGGCAGCAGGCTGTGGCGCTGGCCGTTGACCTCGATGCCCAGCTCCAGGTCGAACCACTCATGGCCCGGCGCTTCTTCAAGCGTGGCGTACCACTGGTCGACCTCTTGCAAGTTGAAGGCAAAGTCGCGCTGCGCATCGATCTTCCAGCCAGCCTCGCGCAGGCGCGGCAAGTCGTTGCGGGCAAAGCGCAACCAGGCCTCGTCATCGGGCAACTCGAACATTTCGCCGGCACTGTCGGGCAAGGCCTTGCTCTGGCGCGTCGCGGGCTTGAAGCCCAGGTCGCGCAGGGTCTTGCGCAAGGCCTGCTCGGCCTTGGGCTGGCGCGCGATGCGCTGGCTCAGCGTCTCGCGCAAGCGGGTCACGGGCTTGTCGTCGCTCCCCGTGGCGCGCAGGCCATCGTAGTCGAAGGCGAGGGCCGCGCGGTGTTGTAATTGGCGCTGCATGCGCCCGGTCTTGGGCATGTAGGCGCTGAACTCGAGGCTGCCCAGGGACAGGTGCGCGATGGGCATGACACCGTCCAGCTCTTCGCTGCGTACCGTCGCGGGCGTGGGCACGTGGCGGTCGAGGGAGCTGAGCCGATGGCTCAGCGGCACCACGAGATGCTCGGGCACCTCCGGGGCGATCGACAGCGAGCTGGCGATGAACGGGTCCAGCGTGTGGACCAGCTTGCCAAGGGTGTTGTGTTGCCGGTCGACGTAGAACAGGGGGTCGACCGGGACGACGACGGTTGCGCGGTCCTCGACATGCCAGACGCCGCGATAGTTGCCATTGTCCTGGCGCACCCAGCGAAACTCCGCCGCGCGCTCCGGGCCCGCCGATAGCCCGGTGTGCGAATCCTCGAGCAGCAGCCGCCCGGTGGCCAGTGCGGCCTCGAGCAGCCCGGCGCCCCAGGCGTCACGCAGGCCTATCACGTCAGGCATGCCTCCGCTGGGGCGGCGTGCCTCGATCTGCCTGAGCAGGCGAGTGTCAAGCTCGGTCACATAGCGGGGCGGGTAGTAGAGCAGCTCGTTGAACGCGCTGATCTTGCTCAGGCGGATCTCGCCATCGGCCTGGCGGCTGCCCTTGTGCACCCTCAGGTAGCAGAGGTCCCGGTTCGTGGTCAGCAGGTAGTACAAGGCCCGGCCCTTGCTTTCCGGCTTGCTGGAGGCCTCCGGCTGTACGGGCGTTTCCATCAGCGTCATCCAGTCCTGCAGGTCGGGGGTCAGTGCCGCGGCCCCGCCTTCCTGCGTCGATCCTGGAATGCCTTCGGGATAGTCCGGGCCGCGTTGCAGCTCGAACAGCACGGCGGCGCAATGCTTGCAATTGCGCCTGACCGGGCAGGTGCAGCTGCCTTCGATGTCCAGGCTGTCCAGGCCGGGGTCGAGGGTGACCTGCTGGCGATAGCGCTCGCCGCCGGAGCCGACGCAGACCGCATGGATCACCAGGTCTTCGATGGACTGGATCTGCACGCGGCCCAGCGCCTTGTATTCCCAGCCGCGGTCCCGGGTCCGACGTTCGAAGCAGGTCGTCCAGCTGTGGATGTTCTGCACGTAGGTCTGTGCTTCGCTCTGGGTCACGTCACTGCTCCATCATCTCGGGGTCCAGCGTCGGGATCCTGCGCGCGCCCACGGCAGCCACCCTCAGCAACAGCGCCAGGTGCCCACCGTCCAGGAAGGTCAGCTGGCCGCTCTTGACCGTGCCGTTGCTCTGCCTGAACCGCTCGCTCTGCAGCACCCGGCCATTACCGTCGAGCCGGTTGACCCAGAAGGTGGCCTGGGCGCCGATGAAGCGTCCCTGCACCAGGCTCAGGACACCTTCGACAGGGAAGTGGCCGAACTGCTCCTCGCCCTCGCCAAGGGCGATGCGCACCGGTTCGCTGCCGACCTCCTGCTGCCAGGCCTTGTGCAGCAGCACGGTGTAGCTGGGCGTGGCCTGCAGGCGGGTGACTTCGTCCTCGAGCGTGACGGGGCGCTCGGCCTCCCTTGCCAGGCGCGGCGCACCGGCGCTCCAGTCTTCGGGCGCAGGCGGGCTGGTGATCGCGGGTGCCGCGTTCTGCCGCACCAGGATCATTTCCACCTGATACAGGCCTTCGGCGAAGGCGGCTGGCGCGAGCAGCGCCAGCGACAGGGTCAGGCTACGGATGGCACGCATGGATCTTCCTTCAGGCAGACGCGGGTGTCAGGCGCTCGAACAACGCCTCCAGAGTGTTGAAGCGTTCGTCGGCGCGTTCCATGGGCACCATGAAGCGGAACTGCGTGGCACCTTCGAACTTGTAGCGCTTGGGCTGACCCTGGATCAGCTTGATCAGGGTCAGCGGCTCGACCGGCGTCTCGGCCTCGAAGTCGATCTTGCCGCCGTTGGGGCCGGCGTCGACCTTCTTGATGCCGAGCTTCTCGGCCTGCAGCTTGAGCAGGGTCAGGCGCACCAGGTTCTTGGTCGGCTCGGGCAGCAGGCCGAAGCGGTCGATCATCTCCACCTGCAGGTCCTTCAGGCCCTCTTCGTCGACCGCCGAGGCGATGCGCTTGTAGAGGATCAGGCGGGCATGCACGTCGGGCAGGTAGTCCTCGGGGATCAGCGCGGGCAGGCGCAGGTTGATCTCGGGGCCGCCGCCCAGCGGCTGGTCGAGGTTCGGCTGGGTGCCCTTGCGAATCGCCTTGACCGCCCGTTCGAGCATTTCCATGTACAGGGTGAAGCCGACGGCCTGGATCTGCCCGCTCTGGCCTTCGCCCAGCAGCTCGCCCGCGCCGCGGATCTCCAGGTCGTTGGTGGCGAGGACGAAGCCCGCGCCCAGGTCCTGGGTGTTGGCAATGGCCTCGAGGCGTTTCTCGGCGTCGGCGCTGACCTTCTGCCGCGCAGGCGTCAGCAGGTAGGCATACGCCTGGTGGTGGCTGCGCCCGACCCGGCCGCGCAACTGGTGCAGCTGGGCCAGGCCGAACTTGTCGGCGCGCTCGATGATGATGGTGTTGGCGCTTGGCACGTCGATGCCGGTCTCGATGATGGTCGAGGCGATCAGCACGTTGAA
>JAQZAY010000421.1 GCA_029239415.1 Pseudomonas sp.
GATCGCCACGGTGGTGGCGGTGGTGATCATCATCGCCCTGCTCGGCCTGCTGATCCGCGCGCTGATGCAGCCCCTGCACACCATGACCCGGGCCATGGAAGACATCGCCGAAGGTGAAGGCGACCTGACCAAGCGCCTGCGCATCCACCACCAGGACGAGTTCGGCATTCTGGGCACGGCCTTCAACCGCTTCGTCGAGCGCATCCACACCTCCATCATCGAGGTGTCGTCGGCCACCGAGCAGGTCAATGAAGTGGCACTGCGCGTGGTCAGCGCGTCCAACTCGTCGATGAGCAACTCGGACGAGCAATCCAACCGCACCAACAGCGTGGCGGCCGCGATCAACGAATTGGGCGCTGCGGCCCAGGAAATCGCCAACAACGCGGCCCAGGCGTCCCAGCATGCCACCTCGGCGCGCCTGCTGGCCGAAGAAGGCCAGCAGGTGGTGGATCGCAACATCCAGGCGATGACGCGCCTGTCCGACCTGATCGTCAGCTCCAGCGGACACATCGAGCAGCTCAACAGCAAGACGGTGAACATCGGCCAGATCCTCGAGGTGATCACCAGCATCTCGCAGCAGACCAACCTGCTTGCGCTCAATGCAGCGATCGAAGCGGCCCGGGCCGGTGAAGCCGGTCGTGGTTTCGCCGTGGTCGCCGATGAAGTGCGCAACCTGGCGCACCGTACGCAAGAATCGGCGCAACAGGTGCAGACGATGATCGAGGAGCTGCAGGTCGGCGCGCGCGAGTCGGTCGACACCATGGGCCAGAGCCAGCGCCATAGCCAGGACAGCGTCGAGATCGCCAACCAGGCGGGCGAGCGACTGGGCAGCGTGACCCAGCGTATCGGCGAGATCGATGGCATGAACCAGTCGGTAGCAACCGCCACCGAAGAGCAGACCGCCGTGGTCGACTCGATCAACATGGACATCAACGAGATCAACCTGCTCAACCAGGAAGGCGTGGAGAACCTGCAAGCCACCCTGCGCGCCTGCACCGACCTGGAACAGCAGGCGGCTCGACTCAAGCAGTTGGTGGGCAGTTTCAGGATCTGAGGCAAGCGGCACGCGAGCGTGAGACGCTTGCGAGGAACTGCACGCCTTTCCTGGCGCAGGCATCGGCTTTCGCGCGTGTACGCATGACGCTGCCGCCGCCGCAACTCGCGGCGTGCAGCCGTCTCGCCGATCGAACAAATCACCCTTCGGGACGGTCAATGGGTAGGCGCGTCATCTCCGGACTGTTACTGCCGGATGACAGACCACCAAGACGATCCCGGAGGGATGCTGATCGTGCACATCGCTGACATCACCATGTTCTACGCCCCGGCCAGCGGAGGTGTACGTACTTACCTCGATGCCAAGCACCGTCGCCTGGGCACCATGCCAGGCGTGCAACACAGTCTTTTGATTCCCGGCCCCAAGCCCAGCGACGCCAATGGCATCTACAAGGTGCCCGCCATGGCCCTGCCCTTCGGCAACGGCTACCGCTTCCCCGTCCGGCTGGCGCCCTGGTGCAAGGTGCTGCGCCGCCTGCAGCCGGACCTGATCGAGGTCGGCGACCCCTATTTCACCGCCTGGGCCGCCCTGGAAGCGCGCCGCCAACTCGATGTACCGGTGATCGGCTTCTACCACTCCGACCTGCCATTGCTGGTCAAGAACCGCATGGGCGGCTGGTTCACGCCCAATGTGGAAGCCTACGTCAGCAAGCTGTACGGCAACTTCGACCGCGTGCTGGCGCCCAGCCAGGTCATGGCGGACAAGCTGACCCGCCTGGGCGTCAAGGACGTGCACGTGCAACGCCTGGGCGTCGACCTGACGACCTTCCACCCCGATCAACGCGACACGCAGCTGCGGGCACGGCTCGGCATCCCGGACACGGCGCGCCTGTTGGTCTTCGCCGGGCGCGGCTCGCGGGAAAAGAACCTGCCGGTGCTGCTCGACTGCATGCGTCAGCTGGGCAAGCCCTATCACTTGCTGCTGGTCGGCTCGAACATGCCTACCGCCGTACCCGACAACGTCAGCGTCATCAACCATTTCTCGCCTGCCCAGGACGTCGCGCGCCTGATGGCCAGCGCCGACTTGCTGGTGCATGCTGGCGACCAGGAAACCTTCGGCCTGGTGATCCTCGAGGCCATGGCCAGCGGCACCCCGGTGGTGGCCGTGCGGGCCGGCGCCTTCAGCGAACTGGTCAACGACCAGTGTGGCCGGCTCTGCCGCCCCAACGATGGCCGTGCGATGGCCGAGGCGGTACGCGAAGCCTTCGAAGAGGGTACGCGCAAGCTGGGCGCACAAGCACGCCGCCATGTCGAGCAGCATTACGCCTGGGATGCCGTGGTCAACGGCTTGCTGGGGCATTACCAGGCGGTGCTGGGTCAGCCATCCGAGGTGCTGGCCCATGCATGACGCTACGCCAAAGACCCGCAGCCTGATGGTGGTGCTGCACGATGTCGCCCCGGAAACCTGGCCGGACTACCGCCCGTTCGTGGAAGCCGTGGACGCCATGGGCGATGTGCCGATGACCTGGCTGGTGGTACCCGATTTCCACCACCGCAATGCACTGTCGCGCTCGCCGGACTTCTGCAGCCTGCTCGAACGGCGCCTGGCCAAGGGCGACGAGCTGGCGCTGCACGGCTACTACCACGCCGACGACGGCCCGGCCGCTCGCTCGCCGAAAGAGTTCTTCATGCGCCGGATCTACACGCACGAAGGTGAGTTCTACGGCCTGAGCCAGGCCGCCGCGCTCGAGCGCCTGCACGAAGGCATGGCGCTCTTCGAACGCCAGGGCTGGCCGCTGGCCGGGTTCGTCGCACCGGCCTGGCTGATGAGCGAAGGCACGCGCGAGGCCCTGAAAACCTTGCCGCTGCGCTACACCAGCACGCCACAACACTTGTACAGCCTGCCCGATTTCACCCCGATCACTGCCCCTGGCCTGGTCTGGAGCGCCCGCAGTGCCTGGCGCCGCGGGCTGTCACGGCTGTTGTGCGACTGGCAGCGCCGCCGCCTGGAGAGCGCCGACAGCCTGCGCCTGGGCCTGCACCCGGTGGACATGCGCCATCAGTCGTCGCGTGAGTACTGGCTCGAGGCCGTGCGCGAGCTGTTGGCGCAAGGCCGCGTGCCCATGACCAAGTCGACCTGGCTGGACCACAGGGTCGCTGCATGAGCCGTTTCGCCTGGCTGGGCGCCGCACTGGCCCTGGCCGTGCTGGTCCCGGCCTTTCTCGGCGGCAGTGAGCTGCTACCGCGCCTGCGCACCTTCCCACCCGGGCTGATGACCGGGCTGCTGGGCATGATCGTGCTGTGCTGGATCC
>JAQZAY010000422.1 GCA_029239415.1 Pseudomonas sp.
CTTTGCCTGGCCCGGCCAAGCGATGTTGCTGGATATCCCCGCGTTCCGCCTGGAGCGGGGGGAAACCCTCTTTCTCAAAGGCCCCAGCGGCAGTGGCAAAACCACCCTGCTCGGCTTGCTCGGTGGCGTGCACACCCCGCAACGCGGCAGCGTCCACCTGCTCGGCCAGAACCTGAGCGAGCTGAGCTTCGCCGCCCGTGATCGGTTTCGCGTCGAGCACACCGGCTACATCTTCCAGCAATTCAACCTGCTGCCGTTCTTGTCGGTGCGCGAAAACGTGGAACTGCCCTGCCGCTTTTCCCGACGCCGCGCCGATCGTGCCGGGCAGCGCCATGGCAGTGTTGCCCAGGCGGCTACCCATCTGCTGGCCCATCTGGGACTGCGCGACCCGGACCTGCTCCAGCGTCGCGCCGACACCCTGTCCATCGGTCAGCAGCAAAGGGTCGCCGCCGCACGCGCGCTGATCGGCCAGCCCGAACTGGTGATCGCCGACGAGCCGACTTCGGCCCTGGACAGCGATGCCCGCGAAGCCTTCATCCAACTGCTGTTCGCCGAATGCCGCGCAGCGGGCTCGAGCCTGCTGTTCGTCAGTCACGATCAAAGCCTGGCCCCCCTGTTCGACCGCCATCTATCCTTGGCCGAGCTCAATCGCGCAGCGCGCCCTGCCTCATCCGAGGTGTCTTGATGTACCTGCTTCGTCTTGCCCTGGCCAGCCTGGCCAACCGCCGCTTCACCGCATTTCTGACCGCCTTCGCCATTGCCCTGTCGGTGTGCCTGCTGCTGGCTGTGGAACGTGTGCGCCACGAGGCCCGCGCCAGCTTCGCCAGCACCGTCAGCGGTACCGACCTGATCGTCGGCGCCCGCTCCGGCTCGGTGAATCTGCTGCTCTACTCGGTGTTTCGCATCGGCAACGCCACCAACAACATCCGCTGGGACAGCTTCGAGCATTACGCCAGCAACCCGCAGGTCAAATGGGCCATCCCCATCTCGCTGGGTGACTCTCACCGCGGCTACCGGGTCATGGGCACCAACCAGAGTTATTTCGAGCACTACCAGTACGGCCGTCACCAGTCCCTGCAACTGGCCCAGGGCCGCGCCTTCCAGACCGATCCTTTCGAAGTCGTGCTCGGCGCGGAGGTAGCCGACGCCTTGCACTACAAACTTGGTGACAAACTGGTGCTGGCCCACGGCGTGGCGGCCATCAGTCTGGTCAAGCACGACGACAAACCATTCACCGTCGTCGGCATCCTGGCGCGCACCGGCACGCCGGTCGATCGCACGCTGCACATCAGCCTGGGCGGCATGGAAGCCATCCACATCGACTGGAAAAACGGCGTACCGGCCCGCGGCGCCGGGCGAATCAGCGCCGACCAGGCGCGCAACATGGACCTGACACCCAGCGCCATCACCGCCTTCATGGTCGGCCTCAACAGCAAGATCGCCACCTTCGCCCTGCAACGCGACATCAACGACTTTCGCGGCGAACCCCTGATGGCGATTCTTCCCGGCGTCGCCCTGCAAGAGCTGTGGAGTCTGATGGGCACCGCGGAGCAGGCCTTGTTCGTCATTTCGGTATTCGTAGTGCTCACCGGTCTGATCGGCATGCTCACGGCGATCGTCACCAGCCTCAACGAGCGCCGCCGCGAGATGGCCATTCTGCGCTCGGTCGGCGCCCGACCCTGGCACATCGCCGGTTTGCTGATTCTCGAAGCCTTCGCCCTGGCGCTGGTCGGGATCCTGGCCGGCATGGCATTGTTGTACCTGAGCATTGCCTGCGCCCAAGGCTACGTGCAGTCCAACTACGGCCTGTACCTGCCCTTGAGCCTGCCCAGTGCCTATGAGTGGTCGTTGCTGGGCATCATCCTCGCAGCCGCCGTGGTCATGGGCGCGATACCGGCCTGGCGCGCCTACCGGCAATCCCTGGCCGACGGCCTGTCGATCCACCTGTGAGGATTCAACCTATGTTGCGCGCGGTAATGGCCCTGTTGCTGCTGACCAGCCTGTCGCTGTCCGCGGCCGAGCTCAAGGAAGTCAGCTGGGAGGCACTGATCCCGCCGGATGCGCCCAAGCTGGTGCCGCAGATGACACCCATGCACGACCTGGCGCAGATGGGCACCGCGCTGGCCGAAGCCGGCCCCGCCGCCCATCAGCAGGCGCCGGACGCACCGGTGGTCCAGGCACTGGACGGTCAGCAACTGCGCATCCCCGGCTACATCGTGCCGCTGGAGGTCAACGAGTCGGGACGGACCACCGAGTTTCTGCTGGTGCCCTACTTCGGCGCCTGCATCCATGTGCCACCCCCGCCGTCGAACCAGATCGTGCATGTGACCAGCGCCGTCGGGGTGAAGGTCGAAGAGCTCTACCAGCCTTACTGGATCGAAGGGCCGATGCAGGTCAAGGCCAGCACCAGCGAGCTGGCGCAGGCCGGCTACCAGATGGCTGCAGCGAAGATCTACCCCTACGAGCTGCCGGACTGAGCCATTGGCCCTTTTATTGAGCCAGATCAAAAAACCGAGCCGGTGCACTGACTACCATTGGGCGAATTTCCTTCGCATTGCCCAATGGAGCTCCCATGAACAAGTCTTTGCTCGGCGCCTCACTGATTGCCATGGCGCTGGCAACCCCCCTGGCCCAGGCACACCAGGCCGGCGATCTGATCATCCGTGCCGGCGCCGCCACCACCGCGCCCAATGAAGACAGCGGGCAGCTCAAGCTGGACGGCGCCAAGGTCGCGGGCACCAAGGCCACCCTGGACAGCGACACCCAACTGGGCCTGGCCTTCGCCTACATGCTCACCGACCACGTCGGCATCGAGCTGCTGGCAGCCACGCCGTTCCAGCACACCGTGGGCGTACGCGGAGTCAGCGCTGCCACCGGCATCGCCGGGCTGGACGGCAAACTGGCCGACGTCAAGCAACTGCCTCCCACCCTGTCTCTGCAGTACTACCCACTGGCGCCAACCTCACGCTTCCAGCCGTACGCGGGCGTGGGCATCAACTACACCCTGTTCTACGACGAAGACCTGAGTGGCGCGCGCAAGCAGCAAGGCTTCAACAACCTGAAGATTCAGGACTCAGTGGGTTTCGCCGGGCAGTTGGGGTTCGACTACATGCTCAGCGAGCACATGATGGTCAACGCGTCGGTCTGGTACGTCGACATCGACACCAAGGCCAGCGTCGACGGTCCTACGGCGCTGGGCGTAGGCCGCACCAAGGTCGACCTGGAAGTCGACCCGTGGGTGTACATGGTCGGTGTAGGCTACAAGTTCTAGACGCGCTTGCCGTCGCCCGCCCTTCGCCC
>JAQZAY010000423.1 GCA_029239415.1 Pseudomonas sp.
GGGCAAAGGCATCGACGTGGCCTGGCTGGCGCGTGGATGAAGTCGCATCGTCAGGGCCCGGCAGCCCGGCGAAGCGCTCGGACAACCAGGCGTGCAGGCGCGTCACCGTGGGCGAGAGCTGCTTGCGATGCGGGCAGACCAGGCTCAAGGGCAGGGCGGGGCCTGGGTGGTCCGACATGAGCAGCACCAGGCGCCCGGCCAGTACGTCGTCGCTGACGTCCAGCCAGGACTTGTAGGTGATGCCTTCGCCAGCGACGGCCCAGCGCCGGGCGACGTCGGCGTCGTCGCTCAGCAGGGTGCCGCCGACCTGTACCGTCTCCGCGCCCAATCGCCACTTGTCGTAGAGGCGGCCCTGCTGCATGTACAGCAGGCACTGGTGGTCGCGCAAATCCTCGGGCGCATGCGGCTGCCCGTGGCGCGCCAGGTAATGTGGCGAGGCCACCAGCACCTTGCGGTTGCGCGGCGCCAGGGGCAGCGCGACATAGGAGGCATCGACGTCCAGGCCATAGCGAATGGCGATGTCCACGGGATCGCGGAACAGGTCCACGCGCTGGTCCGACAGCAAGAACCTGAGATGCAGCAGGGGGTGCTCGCGGCGAAAGTCCGTGAGCCAGGGCAGCAGCAGGTTGCGTCCCAGGTCGGAGGGCGCAGACAGTTGCAGGGTGCCTTGCAGCTGCGCCGGATCGCGTCGCAGGTCGTCGCGCCCGCGCTGGAGGGCCTCGAGCGCCGTAAGGGCCGAAGGCAGGTACTGTTCACCCTCGGCGGTCAGGCGCAGGCTGCGGGTGGTGCGGGCGAACAATCGTACATCCAGTTCGCGCTCCAGGCGCTTGACCGCTTCGGCCGCTTGGCCAGGCAGCAAGCCGGCCTCCAGCGCTGCTGCCGTGAAGCTGCCGAGCGCGGCGCTGCGAACGAAGATTTCCAGATCGTTGAAGCGGATCATTGTCATTCCCGGTGTGAAAGTGTTTGCGCCTCTGGCGCCTGTTTGACGAGCGACCTGGCAGTCATACTGCGTGGGTCAATCACATCACATTCAGCGACGAGTGCCTATGAAAGCCATCAGTTTCACCCAGCACGGCCTGCCCATCGAAGACCCTGAAGCTCTGCAGGACATTACGCTGCCCATGCCGACACCTGGCCCACGCGATGTGCTGGTCGAAGTGAGCGCGGTGGCGGTCAACCCGGTGGACACCAAGGTGCGGGCCGGTACTTTCACTCAAGAGCCCAAAATACTTGGCTGGGACGCGGCGGGCATCGTGCGTGAGGTCGGCGCCGAGGTGACCCTGTTCGTGCCGGGCGATGCCGTCTACTACGCAGGCTCGATCGCCCGTCCCGGCAGCTACAGCCAGTACCATGTGGTCGACGAGCGCATCGTCGGGCATCAGCCGCGTACCCTCGGCGCTGCCGAAGCCGCCGCGCTGCCACTGACCTCGATCACCGCCTGGGAGTTGCTGTTCGATCGCCTGGGCGTCGCCGAGGGCGGTGGGGAAGGGGATGTCCTGTTGATCATGGGCGCCGGCGGTGGCGTCGGTTCGATGCTGGTGCAACTGGCCCGACAGCTGACCCAGCTGACGGTCGTCGGGACGGCGTCGCGTCCACAGACCACCGAGTGGGTCCGCGAGCTGGGCGCCCACCACGTGATCGACCATGGCCAACCCCTGCTTCCCCAATTGCAGGCGCTGGGCATCGAGCACGTCAGTCACGTCGCGAGCCTGACCCATACCGACTACTACCTGCCGCAACTGATCGAGGCACTGCGCCCACAAGGTCGACTCGCAGTGATCGATGACCCGCAGGTGCTGGATGTCATGCCGCTCAAGCGCAAGTCGCTGTCGCTGCACTGGGAGCTGATGTTCACCCGCTCGCTGTTCGAGACGCCGGACATGATCCAGCAGCATCATCTGCTCGAGCGCGTGGCACAGCTGATCGATCAGGGTATCCTGCGCACAACGCTGGGCGAGCACTTCGGTGCCATCAATGCCGCCAACATGCGCCGCGCCCATGCGGTACTGGAAAGCGGCAAAGCGCGCGGCAAAATCGTGCTCGAAGGTTTCTGAGTCCAGAATGCGGCCTGGCTGGCGCCCTCGGCTCCGTCAGGTCTCACCTCGCTCGGCCCATAGAATCGAAGGAGTCTGCATGACCGAACACACCTCATCCATCGTGCTGCTGGCCACGCTCACGGCCAAGGCCGGACAGGCCGACGCACTCAAGGCCGCCTTGCTGGCGCTGGTCGAGCCGACCCGCGCCGAGCCCGGCAACCTGGATTACATGCTGTTCGAACGCCAGGATGTACCTGGCTGTTTCTACATGCGCGAGGCTTTCCTGCATCAGGAGGCCTTCGACGCGCACGTGGCCTCCGAGCATTTCCAGCGGTTTCTTGGGTGCAGTGAGGCGTTGCTGGCGGAGCCGCCGCACTTGGCCTTCCTGAATCCCGTGTCGTCACCGGTTCCCGCGCGTCCATGAAGACGGCGAATCTGTCGGTGCGACCTGCGGCTGCGAGCGTGTTCCCATGACCTTCATCATCGTTCTCTTGGCAGCCCTGGCGTTCGCGCTGGTGTGGTGGGGGCTCGCCGCGTCGCTGCGCCGGTCCGGGCGAGGGTTCGTCAGGCGTCATGTGATGGGCTGCCTGGCGGGTTGGATGGTGGCGTTTCTCGTGCTCGGGGTGGCCAGTCACCTGGGGGTGCTGGTGCTAGAGCCACCGGCTGTCGAAGCGTCCGGCCCCGAGGCTCCCTGAGGCTCGACGGCAGCCGCGCGAGCTGCCCCTTGCCAGCGGCCTGGAAACTGATAGATTCCGACCGTTTGAAATGCCGGCCCCAGGCCGGCCACAGGGGACTCACATGGACATCACTCAAGACACCAAGGCCTTGGCACTGCGCCGCTTCGCCGAAGCCCATCCCCAGTTGCGCGAGGAGATCGCCCAGTTGGACGCCCAAGAGCAGGCTCAGCAGATCGAATGGGCCTTCGAGGATGCTGCGGCCGAGCAGGGGCTGGAGCCGTGGGAACTGACCCTGCAACTGATCGCAGAATCGCCCGAGCAGCTGCAGGCCCTGCGCCTGAGCGTGCACCGTGAGGTGGCCGAGGCCCTGGGTGTCGACTGGGAAGCCTACTGCGAAGCCAATGACCTGGACTCGGTGGCGCCCTGACAGAACGGCCCGTCAGGACGACCTGTTCTGGGCGGGGCTGGCAAATGACTTCCCATGCGTTTCCTGTCGTTTCGGATGGGGTGACTTCTGGTTCGCGAGTCACTAGAATGCCTGCCCTTGATTCTGGAGTCGGGCTATCGCCGGCTA
>JAQZAY010000424.1 GCA_029239415.1 Pseudomonas sp.
CAGTTTCTTCAAGGGCAACTACCTGTTCCGCACCTGGACCGACGCCAGCTCGATCATCGACTACCTGGTGTTCGCCAAGCAGTACATCGCGCAGTGCGAAGAGCGCCACGGCATCGACGCGGTCGAGGACCTGATCGACTCCTGCCATGCCCTGATGAACTACGGCGTCGACCGCTACAAGCGCCCCTATCCGATTTCCGCGGAAGAAGAACGCCGACGCCAGAAAGACCGTGAAGAACACCTGCAACGGCAGATCAACGACCTCTGGCGCACCATCCCCAGGAGCGCCGAAAAGGTCAGCGAGCATGACGAGGCGCGCTTCCCAGCCGAGCCGCAGGAAAACATCCTCTACTTCATCGAGAAGCATGCGCCGCTGCTCGAGCCCTGGCAGCGCGAAGTGGTGCGCATCGTGCGCAAGATTGCCCAGTATTTCTACCCACAACGCCAGACCCAGGTGATGAACGAAGGCTGGGCGACGTTCTGGCACTACACGTTGATGAACGACCTGTACGACGAGGGGCTGGTGACCGACGGCTTCATGATGGAGTTCCTGCAATCCCACACCAGCGTGGTGTTCCAGCCAGGCTTCGACAGCCCTTACTACAGCGGCATCAACCCTTATGCGCTGGGTTTTGCCATGTACACCGACATTCGCCGGATCTGCGAGCACCCCACCGAGGAAGACCGGCGCTGGTTCCCGGACATCGCCGGCAGCGACTGGCTGGCCACCGTCAAGTTCGCCATGAGCAGCTTCAAGGACGAGAGCTTCATCCTGCAATACCTGTCGCCGAAGGTGATTCGCGACCTGAAGCTGTTCAGCATTCTCGACGACGATCAGCGCGACGACCTGACGGTCCCGGCCATTCACGACGACGACGGTTATCGCACCATCCGTGAGAGCCTGGCGGCGCAGTACAACCTGGGCAACCGTGAACCCAACGTGCAGATCTGGAGTATCGACCGGCGTGGCGATCGCTCGCTGACCCTGCGTCACCAGCAGCACAACCGCAAGCCGCTGGGCGAGTCGACCGACGAAGTCCTCAAGCACCTGCATCGCCTGTGGGGCTTCGGCATCCACCTGGAGTCCGTGCAGGACGACAAGGTCGTCAAGACCCACCACATGCCGCAGAACGAGCGTGAGGGCGGCGAGCTACGCCCGCCCACGGGCATCGTCCATCACATCTGACTGCGCCCCGGTGCGGCCGACAGGGTATCCTGTGGACCGCACTGGAGGTGACACATGCACATCTACAAAGTAGGCGGCGCCGTACGCGACCGTTTGCTCGGCCTGCCCGTGAGCGATATCGACTGGCTGGTGGTCGGCGCCAACGTCGAGCAGATGCAAGCGCTCGGCTATCGCCCGGTGGGCGCGGATTTTCCCGTCTTTCTTCACCCTGACACGGGCGAGGAGTACGCCCTGGCCAGGACCGAGCGCAAGAGCGGTCGTGGCTACGGCGGCTTCACGTTCCACGCCAGCCCCGAGGTCACGCTCGAGCAGGACCTGATGCGTCGGGACCTGACCATCAACGCCATGGCCGAAGACCCGCAGGGCGTGCTGCACGACCCCTACCATGGCCGGCAGGACCTCGAGCGACGCTGGTTGCGCCACGTTTCGCCCGCCTTTGCCGAAGACCCCCTGCGTGTGCTGCGCGTGGCCCGTTTTGCGGCGCGTTACGCGCCCCTGGGCTTTCGCATCGCCGACGAGACCCTGGCCTTGATGCGCCAGATCAGCGACTCGGGCGAGCTGCAGGCCCTGACCGCCGAGCGTAGCTGGAAGGAAATCGAGCGCGCGCTGATGGAGGCCCAACCCCAGGTGTTCGTCCAGGTGTTACGCGAATGCGGGGCATTGGCGCACCTGATGCCCGAAGTGGACGCGCTGTTCGCCCCGGTGGCACGACGCGGGGAGCGGACCCTGGCCGTGCTGGCACAGGCGGCACGCGACGAGCAGCCCTTGCCGGTACGCTGGGCGTGCCTGCTGCATGATGTCGCAGGCACGGACCCGGATGCCCAGGGGCAGGCCGATCTGAGCACCATCGACGCCGTCAGTCGACGTTTCAAAGTGCCCAGAGAATGCCAGGAGCTGGCGGCGCTGGTGGCTCGGTTCCAGGAAGAGGGCCATCGCGCCCCGACGCTGTCAGCCGCAGCGTTGCTGGAGATGCTGCAGCGCTTCGACGTCTATCGTCGACCCCAACGCTTCGAGGCGTTCATCGCCGCCTGCCAGACCCAGGCGCGGGCCTGTGCCGATTCAGTACCAGGGAACTACGCGCCAGGTGATTACCTGCGTGGCGCCGCCGCCGCAGCGCGCGCCGTGCAGGCCAGGCCGCTGGTCGAACGAGGCCTGACGGGCCTGGCGCTCGGCGAAGCGATGAAGGCCGAGCGACTGGCGGCGCTGGAAGCCTTCCGACGGGCGCACGGCGAGGCCTGAAAACCTTCGACGGTGACGTCAGTCGATGGACGGGGCAGGCGTCAGCGACTGGCCCCGCCATTCGAACGGCACAGGCTTGAGCACCTGATCGATCCGGGCGTGCGCCCACAGCTCGGCCAAGGGCTTGCCGGCGACAGGGTGCACTACATCCGGGGCGATCAGCGACAATGGCCACAGGACGAAGGCGTTTTTCAGGATTTCGGCACGGGGCAGGACCAGACCGTCGAAGGTGCCGTTCAGGTCGTCGAACATCAAGACATCGATGTCCAGCGGCAGGCCCTGGCGGTTCGGTGCATAGCGACCGTTGTCGGCTTCGATGAACTTGAGCCGGCGATCCAGCTCCAGCAACGGCAAGCGGGTCTGCCCGGTCACCACCAGGTTGTAGAACGGCCCGCTCTTGATGCCCACGGCCTGGCTCTCGAACACCGGCGAGCAGCGCAGGTCGTCGAGGATAGCGGCCAACGCGTCGAGGCCCGCGCACAGGTGCGCCTCGCGCTCGACGTTACTGCCCAGCCCCAGGTAGACGGTACTCACAGGCATCCGCGTTCGATCTCCACACCGACCCCACCGCGTGCAGCCGGCACCGCGCCAGGCTTGGTCAGGCGCAGGCGCAACCAGGGGATGCCGAACTCGGCCATCAGGACCGCCGCCAGCCGTTCGGCAAAGGTCTCCACCAGTTCGAAGCGGGCCTGCTCGGCGAACGCCTGGATACGCGTCGAGACACTGGCATAGTCCAGCGCCAGGTTCAGGTCGTCATCAGCCGCAGCGGGCCGGTTGTCCCAGGCGAAGCTCAGGTCCAGGCGCAGGCACTGACGAATGTCGCGCTCCCAGTCATAGGCGCCGATCACGGTGTCGACT
>JAQZAY010000058.1 GCA_029239415.1 Pseudomonas sp.
GTGATCATGCAAATCGCACGACCTGCCAGCGGCCATCGTGCAGGATACGTCCTCGGACGTTATCTGTATGTTGACTAACTTATTGAATTTAAAGGATTTTTTGTAGTTCAAAAAACTGGCATGCAGGCTGCACTACTCCTTGCAGGTTTCATAAAAAGTACAGCAGGAGGAGCCGGTATGAACCGCCACAACGTCAACGACACGCAGGTCAGCACACTGCCTTTGCGCCAGGTCCTTTTTCTGACCCTGGCGCTGATGTTGACGTTGGTTGCCGGCCAGCTCTATCACAGCTGGCAGACCGCTCGTCTGGCCGACCAGGTTGCCGCCCAGACCGCCCTGCTGGCGCAAATCCAGTCGACGCGAGCCAGCACCTTGGTTCAAGCCGCGGACAGGCTGCCGGAAACAAGTGCTACACCGGCCACCTTGAACACCGTCGTACCCCAGGAGCGTTGGGTTTTCTAAACGCCGTCCCGAAATGATTTCGGAAAAAAAACAGTAAGGAGAATCACCATGCTGAGTTGGGCCATTACTTTCCTGATCATCGCCATTGTCGCCGCCGTGCTGGGCTTCGGTGGTATCGCCGGCGCCGCTACTGGTATCGCGAAGATTCTGTTCATCGTCTTCCTGGTCCTGTTCGTGGCTTCCTTCTTCTTCGGACGTCGCGGTCGAGGGTGACCATGGCCAGAACGTTTTGTGCAGCCCTGGCCACTGCCCTGCTGCTGGGCAGTGGTTCGGCGGTTATGGCCGCCGCCAATGATGGCCAGCTCCGCGCCAACCAGCTGTTGAGTGCAGATCCTGAATACCGGGAAACCTGGCAAGACCTGGTCAAGAAAGAGGAACGCCTACCGGATTGGGTGATCAATCTGAGCGGTAGGTCCGAACAGCAGATGTCCGCCGTCGAGGAAGACGGCGACAAATACTTGGTAGGTCCTGTCTGCGAAACGCAGCAGAACTGCCTGCACAAGCGCCTGATCGTGGCCTTCAGCTGGGACAAGGACGAAGCGTACGGCATGCTGGTCGAAGTGCCGGAAGGCTTGCCTGCTGACAAGTCTCCCACGCGTCATGCCCAGTACCGGTGGCTCGGCCAGCCTGATGAAGGGATGCAGGCCCTGCTTCGCGAGCAGCTCAAGCGCGACCCGAACTGGTATTGAACAGATTCACCATGTTGTAACGATATAGAAGCCGGACATTCATGGGTTCGCGTTTCTATGGTGCATCACTTGAAGAGAGTCGATGCATGACCAAGGGGCCGGGCTGCTCTGGTTGTTACAGGACCGGAGTGGCCTAGGGGTACAGGGAGTACCTCCCTTGCGGGCCGGGTCAGGTAAAGCGGCATCGGAAGCATAGGCCAGCCATGTAAGAAATAATGCTGTGCTGGCCTGGCTTCCGAAGCGCTATGCTCTGAGAAATCCGCGCAGCACGTAGGAATTATCTTAAGAGACACATTTCCGCTCGACCGTATATCGATATTTTTTCGTTATCCCCACTGTGCGATTCGCGACTGGCGCCAGCCATTCGGATTGTCGAACACCCTTCTTATAACCTTCCTGTCATGCTGGTGAATCTGCCGGAATATGGCGCTTTGGCCATGTTCGGAAAACCGAACACGGTTATTCGCCCCCATCTTGATCCCCTTTTTAGCCTGTCTATCGTATGCCGAATAGGCATAGGGTAGTCGTTTACGGCATTAGACTGACCTTTCTCCCATGGCAATAGTTGCGGCCTTTTTCGCGGGCCAAAGCGCGGTCGTGCTCGCCTGCGACGACCTACTGCACGGCTGCCATGCGCGGTGCCATTCTCTTCAAGATGCCTCGGATGGCTCTAGGACAATGGTTGGCGCTGGGCCGACGTGCTCAATCGAAGTAAAGGTAATGACATGAAGAAGGCAAAACTAAGCCTCGCCTGGCAGATCCTCATCGGCCTTGTCCTGGGTGTGGCCATTGGCGCTCTGCTGAACCATTTCAGTGCGGAAAAGGCATGGTGGATCGGTAACGTGCTGCAGCCTGCCGGCGACATCTTCATCCGCTTGATCAAGATGATCGTCATCCCGATCGTGATCTCCTCGCTGATCGTGGGCATCGCCGGGGTTGGCGATGCGAAGAAGCTGGGTAGCATTGGCCTGAAGACCATCATCTACTTCGAGATCGTGACCACCATCGCCATCGTGGTCGGCCTGGGGCTGGCCAATGTGTTCCACCCAGGCAGCGGCATCGACATGAGCACCCTGGGTACGGTGGATATCTCCAAGTACCAGGCCACTGCCGCCGAGGTGCAGCATGAGCACGCGTTCATCGAGACCTTGCTCAACCTGATTCCATCGAACATCTTCGCCGCGCTGATGCGTGGCGAGATGCTGCCGATCATCTTCTTCTCGGTACTGTTCGGCCTGGGTCTGTCCAGCCTGCAGGCCGATCTTCGCGAGCCACTGGTACGCACCTTCCAGGGCGTGTCGGAAGCGATGTTCAAGGTCACCCACATGATCATGAACTACGCCCCGATCGGTGTATTCGCCCTGATCGCCGTGACCGTGGCCAACTTCGGCTTCGCCTCGCTGCTGCCGCTGGCCAAGCTGGTGTTGCTGGTGTACTTCGCCATCGCCTTCTTCGCCTTCATGGTACTGGGCCTGGTGGCGCGCCTGTTCGGCTTCTCGATCATCAAGATCATGCGCATCATGAAAGACGAGCTGGTACTTGCCTACTCGACCTCCAGCTCCGAGACCGTGCTGCCGCGCGTGATCGAGAAGATGGAAGCCTATGGCGCGCCCAAGGCCATCTGCAGCTTCGTGGTCCCGACCGGCTATTCGTTCAACCTCGACGGCTCGACCCTGTACCAGAGCATCGCGGCGCTGTTCATCGCCCAGCTGTACGGCATCGACCTGTCGTGGAGCCAGCAACTGCTGCTGGTGCTGACCTTGATGGTCACCTCCAAGGGCATCGCAGGCGTGCCGGGCGTCTCGTTCGTGGTGCTGCTGGCTACCTTGGGCAGCGTGGGCATCCCGCTGGAAGGCCTGGCCTTCATCGCCGGTGTCGACCGCATCATGGACATGGCCCGTACCGCGCTGAACGTCATCGGCAACGCACTGGCCGTGCTGGTCATCTCCCGCTGGGAAGGCATGTACGACGCTGCCAAGGGCGAGCGCTACTGGAACTCCCTGCCCCACCTGCGCGGCAAGCAGGCGGCAGCCGTCGGCGAGACTGCCAGTCGCTGATCCGGCGTTGAGCTGAACAGAAAGCCCCGACTTGTCGGGGCTTTTTCATGCCCCGTGCAAGCGCTGCGACAGAGCGAGGGCGAACCCCGCGCCCCGATAGGCTATGATCCCACCCATTTTTCAGAGGGACTTTCGGATGCTCAACGGCCTTTGGCTCGGCTTTTTCCTGGTGGCGGCGGTCTCGGCGATGGCGCAGTGGCTGATCGGCGGCAACGCAGGCATCTTCGCGGCCATGGTCGAGAGCATCTTCGCCATGGCCAAGCTGTCGGTGGAAGTCATGGTCCTGCTGTTCGGTACCCTCACTCTGTGGCTGGGTTTCCTGAAGATCGCTGAAAAGGCCGGTATCGTCGAATGGCTGGCCAAGGTGCTCGGCCCCCTGTTTGCCCGGCTGATGCCGGAAGTGCCACCCGGGCACCCTGCCCTGGGGCTGATCACCCTGAACTTCGCCGCCAACGGTCTTGGCCTGGACAACGCTGCCACGCCCATCGGTCTGAAGGCCATGCGCGCGCTGCAGGAGCTCAACCCCAGCAGCACCACGGCGAGCAACGCGCAGATCCTGTTCCTGGTGCTCAACGCTTCGTCCCTGACCCTGCTGCCGGTGACCATCTTCATGTACCGCGCCCAGCAAGGAGCGATGGACCCGACGCTGGTGTTCCTGCCGATCCTGCTGGCCACCAGCTGCTCGACCCTGGTCGGCCTGCTGTCGGTCGCGGTGATGCAGCGCCTGCGTCTGTGGGACCCGGTGGTGCTTGCCTATCTGATCCCCGGTGCCGTGCTGCTGGGCGTGTTCATGGCCTTTCTCGGGACGCTGTCGGCGGCGGCGCTGGCCAGCCTGTCGTCGATCCTGGGCAACCTGACCTTGTTCGGACTGATCGTGCTGTTCCTGGTGATTGGCGCACTGAAGCGGGTCAAGGTGTACGAAACCTTCGTCGAGGGCGCCAAGGAAGGCTTCGATGTCGCCAAGAGCCTGCTGCCGTACCTGGTCGCCATGCTCTGCGCCGTTGGTGTGCTGCGGGCTTCGGGCGCGCTGGAGCTGGCGCTCGATGGCATTCGCCATGCGGTGCAGTGGATGGGCCTGGACACCCGTTTCGTCGAAGGCCTGCCCACGGCACTGGTCAAACCGTTTTCGGGCAGCGCGGCCCGCGCCATGCTGATCGAGACCATGCAGACCCATGGTGTCGACAGCTTCCCGGCCCTGGTGGCGGCGACTATCCAGGGCAGTACCGAGACCACCTTCTATGTGCTGGCGGTCTATTTTGGCGCCGTAGGCATCCAGCGGGCCCGCCATGCCGTCGGTTGCGCGCTGCTGGCCGAGCTTTCGGGAGTGATCGCGGCAATCCTGGTCTGCTACTGGTTCTTCGCCTGAGCCTTGCCCTGGGTGGCTGATGCGTCGTCGACCACCTTGAAGCGCAGCACGCCGATCACCTGGCCGTCTTCGGTCAGGACCCGCACCTGCCAGCGGCCGACCGGGTTGGGCGGGAAGTTCTGCTTGTGTGTCCAGGCCCGGTAGCCTTCCTTGCGCCCGCCCTTGATGTCGAGCGCAATGCGGTCGACCTCTTTGCCGTTGAGCTGCCAGACATGATAGATGCGCTCGTTGAGACCGCGCGGGGCGTTGATCGCGGTATAGGCGTACAGGCCGGCAGCGCGGATGCGGCTGGCCGCCACCTCGTCGAGCGAGTCTCCCGGCGTGCGGTTCTGCAGCTCGGTGCTCACCGCCACTTCGGTCATCCACAGCGTCGCGGGAGGCACCCACGAGCGCAGCAGCCAGCCGCAGCCGCCCACCGCCAGGGTCAGTACCACCAGGCCCACGCCGCGCCGCCAGTCGGTGATCGGGAAGCTGGTCGCCAGGCTGGGGAATGACAGCGCCATCGCCGCGATCAATGCCAGCTTGAAGCTCTGCGAGGTGGTCAGGTGCAGGATGATCGGCAGCGCCGTGAGCAGGGCCGCGAACAGCGTCAGCGTGTGCAGGGCCATGAACAGCCAGCGTCGCGGGGCGAGCCAACGGTAGTACAGCGGGTCGATGATCGAGATGAGCCCCGCCGCGCCCAGCAGGCCGGTGAATAGCAGCTGGCCGCTGTTCCATGTGGTGGTGATGAAGAAGAACGGCAGGACGAAGAACAGACTTTCCTGATGGATCATCTGCGTCGCGTAGCGCAGCAGCGGTTGCGGGATCTCGCGATGGAACGTGCGGCTGAACAACCGGGTGACAGTGTTCTCCAGCATCAGCCAGACCCAGCTGACCAGCATCAGTACCGCGATCCAGCTGGCCAGCCCGGCCTGGCGATCGACCAGGATGAAACTGCCGATTCCCGAGAGGAAACCGCCCAGGGCAATGACCCCGGGGTAGCGCTTGAGCAGTTCGATCACGCGCTGGATGAGTTGCGGTATTGAAGGCATGGCGGGCCATTTGAATTCAGTGCTGGACAGGATACCGCCGATTCATCGATCCCGTGTAGCACCGCTGCGGGGCGGCAGTGGGTGGCGCCGTCGGCGTAGCAGGCCGGCGGCAAGAATCAGTCCCAGCACCAGCGCCACCAGGCCGTACAACTCGTCGTAGCCGAGCAACGGTTTCTCGATGCGCAGGTAGCCTGGTTCCTTGAGCAGGCCGCTCAGTGCCTCGTTGGCCTCCTTGAGCGTGACTTGGCGCAGCTTCTTGGCCGGATCGGTGAAACGACCGTCGGTGTAGTCGTTCAGCGCGCCCCAGTAGTAGTCGGCCAGGGCGCTGTTGCCCTGGGTGGTCCAGCTTTCACGGGCAATGGCGGCCTGCTTGATGCGCTCGAAGGTATCCGGGTCGAGCCCCTCCTCGCGCAGCTGCTCGAACAGCTCCTCGAGTACCTTCAAGGCCTTGTCGAGGTCCTGGCGCTCGAGGTCTGCATTGAGGCCCAGCATGCCACTGTTGCCAAAGCTCTCGCGCTGGGTGCTCGGTCCATAGGACAGCCCTTCGCGCAGGCGCAGCCGGTCGTACAAGGCCCAGTCCATGTAGCGCGAGAGCAGTTCCAGGGTCTGGTCGTGGGCGTTGTCGAGCACCGGCTCGATGAACAGCCAGTGCAGCTTGACGCTGTCGCCTACCCAGCCGCGAACCAGGTCGCGGCGATGCTCGGCCTGCTGGGTGATGGTCTCCAGGTCGCGGCGCTCGGCAGGCTCCAGTGCCGGGAGTTCGCCGAAGGTGCGTTCCAGGTACGCCGGCAGCAGGCGATCGAAGCCGCCGACCATGATCAGGGTCATGTTGTTGGCGGCGTACCAGTGGTTGCGCAGTGCCTCGACCTGCTCCAGGGTCATCTCGTCCAGCGACGAGCGCTCCGGGCACTTTAGGCCCAGCTCGATCGCCAGCTGGTCGCTGGCACGGTGGCCGATGTCCTGGCGGTCGAGCCAGCGCTGCAGGTGGCCGTAGTGGCCGCCGTCCTCGCGCTCGATGATCTTGCGGGCCGTGGCCAATGCCTTGGCATCGATGCGGGTGTCGCGGATCACTGCGAGCAGCAGGTCGAGCACCTTGCGCTGGTTGCGTGCCGGGGCCTCGATCACGAACGTGGTGTCGGTGTTGCTGGTGTAGGCATTCCATTCCCCGCCCAGTGCCTGCATGCGGGCTTCAAGGCCACCCTCGCCGGTTTCATCGATGCCGCTGAACAGCAGGTGTTCAAGCAGGTGCGGCAGCTCTTTCTGCTCGCAGTTGAAATCATCCAGGCCTACGCCGACCACCAGGCGGATGGCCACGTGGTCCCGTTCGTAGCCAGGCTTGAGGATCACCTGCAGGCCGTTGGGCAGCAGGTAGCCCTCGGTCCGCGTGCGGTCGAGGGCAAGGCTCGGAAAGCTGCAGATCAGCAAGCAGGTCAACAACAGGCAACGCATGAAATCTTCCAGGCCGATGTTCGAAGAATGTGCAGTTCAGGAAACACGCGCCTCGTCGGGCACGTTGTCGAGCATGAGCCCGCCGGTGTCCGTGCCCCCCAGTACCACATAGGCACTGCTGCAGAACAAAGAGTTCAAACGTTTCATGTCGGCGATCAGCTCCAGGTGCAGCGAACTGGTCTCGATGCTCTGCACCACCTTGCGTTGCAGACGGCTGACATGGGCATGCGCCAGGCGCCGTTCCTGGGCGCGGAAGCGGCGTTTTTCGCGCAGCAGCTGACGGGCGCTTTCCGGGTCGGCGCTGAGGAATACCGACAGGCCCAGGCGCAGGTTGGCCAGCAGCTGCTCCTGCAGGCCGGCCAGCTCCGTCAGCCCTACCTCGGAGAACGCCCGGCGCTGGGAAGTCTTCTGCTGCTGGGCCTTGCGCAGCATGCGCTCGATCAGGTCGCTGGCGAGCTTGAGGTTGATCGCCAGCTCGATGATCTCGGCCCAGCGCCGGTTGTCCTGCTCGCTGAGGTCCTCGCGCGGCATCTGCGCCAGGTACAGCTTGATGGCGTTGTGCAAGGCTTCGGCGTCCTCGGCCAGGGCGCGTACCTGCTGCGGCAAGGCGGACTGAGTGCCACGCAGGGTGCGGAGCATGGCATCGAGCAAGTTGTCGACGATATCGCCCAGGCGCAGGGTCTCGCGGACCGCGTTGGCCAGCGCCAGGCTCGGCGTTACCAGGGCAGTGGGGTCCAGATGACGCGCACGGGCGCGGCCATTGCTGTCCTCGCGGTCGGGCAGCAGCCAGGTACACAGGCGCGCCATGGGGGTGACGGTGGGCAGCATCAGCAGGCAGCGCAAGGTGTTGTAGAGCAGGTGGAAGCCGATCACCAGTTCCTGTGCGCTGAAGCTCTGCTGGTCCATCCAGCGCACCAGCGGGTCGAGTACCGGAATCACCAGCAGCAGGCCGATCAGCTTGTACAGCAGGCTGCCCAGGGCAACGCGGCGCCCGGCCGAGTTCTGCATGCTGGTGCTGAGGAACGCCAGGAGACCGCTGCCGATGTTGGCGCCGATCACCAGGCCGATGGCCACCGGCAGGCTGATCAGCTCGGCGCCGGCCAGGGTCGCGGTCAGCAGCACCGCTGCCAGGCTCGAGTAGGAAATCAACGCGAACAGGGCGCCGACCAAGGCATCGAGCAGGATATCCCCGGTCAGCGAGGCGAACAGCACCTTCAAGCCCTGGGCCTGGGTGATGGGTGCGGCGGCTTCGACGATCAACTGCAAGGCCAGGATGATCAGCCCCAGGCCGATGCCTACGCGGCCAAGCTGGCCTGCGCGGGTCTGCTTGCGTGAGAGAAAGAAGATCACCCCCAGGAAGATCAGCAGCGGCGACAGCCATGACAGGTCGAATGTCAGCACCCGCGCCATCAGCGCCGTGCCCACGTCGGCGCCGAGCATGATCGCCATGGCCGGCGTCATCGCCATCAGGCCCTGGCCGACGAAAGACGTCACCAGCATGGCGGTGGCATTGCTGCTTTGCACCAGCGCGGTGACCAGGATCCCGGCAATGAAGGCCAGCGGACGCCTGGACATGTTCTGGCTCAGCACTCTTCGCAGGTTCGACCCGTAGACCCTGAGGACCCCGGTGCGCACGATATGCGTGCCCCAGATCAGCAGGGTCACGGCGGAAAGCAGGTTGAGCAGGGTAAGCATAAGGCGGGCCCCCTGTGGATGACGCCGTGGGCCATGCCTTGGCCGTGGGCGTTCTTCTTGGTGTAGTCGGGCAGAAGCCCTGGCGCCAGCATCGCATAGGCTGAAACATTTTTGAAACATCCCTGCCTGCATGGCGGACATGAAAAAAGGCCCCGAAGGGCCTTTCCTGCAGCGCACGCCAAGGCTTACTGGCCTGGAATGTCCTTGCGCAGCTTGACCGCGTCATGGTCCTTGCCACGCTTGCGCGCCAGCGCGGTACGCATGCGGATGTTGATGGCTTCCACCGCCAGCGAGAACGCCATGGCGAAGTAGACATAGCCCTTGGGCACATGCACCTCGAACGACTCGGCGATGAGCACGGTGCCCACGACGATCAGGAACGACAACGCCAGCATTTTCAGCGAAGGGTGCTTGTCGATGAAGTCGCTGATGGTGCCCGCGCACAGCATCATCACCAGCACGGCAACGATGATCGCGGCGATCATCACCGGTACGTGCGAGACCATGCCGACCGCGGTGATCACCGAGTCCAGCGAGAACACGATGTCGATGATGGCGATCTGGATGATGGTGTAGAGGAACTTGCCTCCCGCCCCTTTCGGCTCGTCGCCGCTTTCTTCCTCGCCTTCGAGCCCGTGGTAGATCTCCTGGGAGCTCTTCCACAGCAGGAACAGGCCACCGAAGAACAGGATCAGGTCGCGGCCGGAAATGCCCTGGCCGAACACTTCGAACAGGTCGTCCGTCAGGCGCATGACCCAGGTGATCGACAGCAGCAGCAGGATGCGCGTGACCATGGCCAGGGCAAGGCCGAAGATCCGGGTCCGTTGCTGCATGTGCTTGGGCATGCGGCTGACCAGGATCGAGATCATGATGATGTTGTCGATGCCGAGAACGATCTCAAGCGCTGTGAGGGTGAAAAAGGCAACCCAGATTTCCGGGCTGGTCAGCCATTCCATGTCTATTCCTTCGAACGATGATGGCGCTGCCCCCGGGGCAGGGAGCAGCGCGTAGAGGGTGCAGGTTTTCTAGAGACTGCTGAACAGTGGGAAAATGCCCATGAGCAGCGCGGCGAGCATTATGCACAGGCAGACCAGCACTGCCCACTTGAGGGTGAAGCGCTGGTGATCGCCAAACTCGATGCCTGCCAGGGCAACCAGCAGGTAGGTAGAGGGTACCAAGGGGCTGAGCAGATGTACCGGTTGTCCGACGATCGACGCACGTGCCATCTCGACCGGGCTGATGCCGTAGTGGGCGGCCGCTTCGGTCAGCACCGGCAGCACGCCGTAGTAGAAGGCGTCGTTGGACATGAAGAAAGTGAACGGCATGCTGACCAGGGCAGTGATCACCGCCAGGTATGGGCCGAGCGCGTCTGGGATCACCGACAGCAGGCTCTTGGACATGGCGTCGACCATGCCGGTGCCCGACAGGATGCCGGTAAAGATACCCGCGGCGAATATCAGCCCGGTCACCGCCAGTACGCTGCCGGAGTGGGCGGCGATGCGGTCTTTCTGCTGCTGCAGGCACGGATAGTTGACGATCATGGCGATGCTGAAGGCGATCATGAACAGCACCGGCAGCGGCAGCACGCCGCTGATCAGGGCAACCATCAGGGCCAGGGTCAGGGCACCGTTGAAATAGATCAGTTTGGGGCGACGGGCTTCAGGGAACTGCGACACGCTGATCTCGCTGTGATCGGTCTCGTCGCCAGGCAAGTGCAGTTCGCCAAGGCGGGCACGCTCGCGCTTGCCGTACATGTAGGCGATGGCCAGGATCGCGAACACACCGAACAGCATGGCCGGTATCATCGGCACGAAGATGTCCGAAGGGTCGACATGCAGCGCGCTGGCAGCCCGCGCAGTAGGGCCACCCCATGGGGTCATGTTCATCACCCCACCGGCCAGGATGATCAGGCCGGCCATGATCCGCGGGCTCATGCCCAGGCGGCTGTACATCGGCAGCATGGCGGCCACGCAGATCATGTAGGTGGTGGCGCCGTCACCGTCCAGGGACACCACCAGGGCCAGCACGGCAGTGCCGACCGAGACCTTGAGCGGGTCACCCTTGACCATCTTGAGGATCTTGCGCACGGCCGGGTCGAACAGGCCGGAGTCGATCATCAGGGCGAAATACAGGATCGCGAACATCAGCATCACGCCGGTGGGCGCCAGCTTGCTGATGCCTTGCAGCATCATCGGGCCGATATCGGAGTAGAAGCCTCCGAACAGGGCGAACAGGATCGGTACCAGGATCAGGGCGATCAAGGCCGACAGGCGCTTGGTCATGATCAGGTACATGAAGGTAATGACCATGGCAAAGCCGAGGAAGGTCAGCATGGCGGTACTCCAGGCGTGGCGCGGCGAACGGGAATGACGTTACGGGCGTTGGATCAGCGCGGGTGGCGCTGTGCAAGGAGTCGCGCGGGGGGTACGAGAAGAAGGCGGGCATGCGAAGACATCAGGATCACCATTGTTGTTGTTGATTGGGCCGGGCGCGGTATTTCCGGCTGCCCTGGCTGACCGGTCTTACGCCGGTAGTGACGCTATCCTAAGAGCGCAAGCTTTCACCCACCTTTCGACCGGGCACAACCCGTCCTGTGCACCGCAGGTCGTGGGACACTGAGGAGGTACGCCAATGCATTACCACGAAGGCGGATGCCACTGCGGCAACTTGCGCTACCGGCTGGAAGGAAGCCTGGACGATGTCGCCCATTGCCATTGCTCGATCTGCCGGAAAGTCAGCGGCGGACTGCTGATGACCTGGGTCACCCTGCCCTACGCGCGCTTCCAGTGGCTGGCCGGCACGCCGCGTGCCTACAGGGCACCGGCCAGCTGCACCCGGTACTTCTGCGGCAAATGCGGCGCCCATGTGGCGTTGATCACCCTGCACAGCCCGCAGACCATCGACATTACCGTATCGACGCTGGACAGGCCGCAGCTGGCTCCGCCACGGCGGCATATCTGGACAGACAGCCGCCTGCCCTGGCTGCACCTGGATGAGCACCTGCCTGGCGAGTTTGAGGAAACGCTCTAGGCCTGCCAGGTTCAGGGTAGCTGCAAGCCCCCGGCGGCTTTATGCAGGGCGCGCAGGTGTTCGCCGATCTGCTTGACGTTGGTTTCCACGGCGGCGATCTCTTTGGCCCTGGCAGGCTCGAGCAGGCTGCGGGCTTCCTTGTCCAGGTCGGTGCTGAGCCGGTGCAGCTGCGCCTGGCGCTCGCTGCTGGACTTCTGTAGCTGGCGACGCTCGTCAGCCTGGGGCAGGCCGTAGCCTTGGGTTCCCAGCAGTTCGGCCGGGCGACTGAGGAAGCCGCTGTTGGCGAGAATCTGCTGGAGGGTCTCGTTGGCCTTGGCGATGCTGCCGTCATTTTGTGCCCGGGCATCGAAGTAGCGCTGCTTGACCTCATCCTGGGCCAGCAGCAACTGGCGGCGCAGGCTGGCCTGTTCGAGCAGCAGCAGCGCGGCGCTGGTGCGCAGGTCGGCCCGGGCGAACCATTGCCGGCGTTGTTCGGCAGTTTGCTCGAGCCAGCTTTCGACCGTTGCCTGGGGAACCGGCAATTGCTGCCTGAGCACCTGGAACATGGCCTGGTAGCGGTCCCGGTAGGAGTCGAAGCGATAGCCCAGGCGCAATGCTTCACGCGGGTCGTCGAGTACGCTGGTGTCGGCCAGACCGCGGGCCTCGAGCACCTCGAGCAGGCCGTTGGGCACAATGCTGTCGAGGTCGGCCAGGCGTGGGTTGGCGCTGCCGCTGCGCAGCAACTTGAGGGTTTCCACCGCGCAGTTGTTGGACAGGAAATAATAGTTGCCGTCGTAGCTCCAGTGCATTTCGGCCGCATGGCGCACCAGGCTCTCGATCTCGGGGCGACTGAACTTGATCGGGATCGAGGCGAGGCTGCGCAGCTCGGTCTTGGTGTATTCGTCGATCACCTGGCCCAACGGCAGCACGAACAGGCGCGACGGATAGGCACCGGTCAGGCCATCCCAGCTCGACAGCTGCAGGTCATTGACGAAGGCGCGGTACGACAGCACCAAGTGCTGGTCCAGGTCCAGGCGGCAATCCGGGCCACGTGGTCGACCTGGCGCGCAGATCACCAGGCGCAGCATGCTGTGGCCCCAGCGGCTGACCCAGTTCTGGTTGGCCTCGGCCAGCAGGTAGTCCACCGAATAGACCCGCTCGGGGTCGATCTCGCCCAGGGGCTGGCGGGCGAAGTCATTGCCTGCATTGAGGAAGGGCAAGCCCTTGGCGCAGCTCGATTGCTCCGGCGCCCAGCCGAAGTGTTCGCTCAGGTAGCGGTTGATTGCCGGGCGGCGGCAGGCAAAGCTGGGGTCGAGGAGAAAGTACTCCATGTTGACCGCGATGAATTCCTTGGGACTGCTCAGCTCATAGCTGTCGGGACTGCGCACCAGCTGGCGGTTGTGCTGCTCGCGCGCCCCGCGCCTGCCGACATATTGCGGCCAGCCGGCCAGGTCCAGCAGGCGGGGGTCGTCACTCAAGGTAAAGCGGCGCTCGGCCTGGCCGCGGCACTGCGCTGGCAGGCCGATGTCGCCCAGGCTCGACTGTTGGCGCTTGCAGCGGGTCAGCATGCCTTTGTCCTGGCTGGGCCAGAGGCGGGCGCGATCGTAGATATGGGTCAGTTCGTGCAGGACGGTGGCCAGCAGCTCCTGGCGCACCGTACCGTGGGGCCGACCAGTCTGCTCACGGGCTGCGCTGCCATCGACCAGGCCGGGCAGCAGGCGGCGATTGAGTTCAAGGGTGGAGACCAGCGAGGCCTGGCCGTAGGCATCGGAGCGCATGTCATCGCGCCAGCTGACCTCGATCCGGCGGTCGAGCCGCTGCCTGAAGGCAGGCGGCAGCTTGCCGACGGCTTCGTCGAGCAGCGCCTGGGTGGCTTGCTGCTGTGGCCGGTCGAGGCCCTCTGCCTGCAGCTCGAGCTGCAGGTCGGCCAGGACAGGCGTGCCAAGCAGTGTCAGGGCACAGCCAAGCAGCCAGGCACGCGCGCGATTCACAGGGCGAGAATGGCTTCGGCCAGGACCTGGTCACTGACGTCGCGAGCCTCGGGCACGCGCTGGCGCACGGTATCGAATGCAGCTTCGAGCTGGGCGCCGCGAATATCGCCGTTGCTGGCGACAAAGCTCGCGGCATCGTCGTGGGCTTCGCGCACGACCTTGGAGTCGCGGATCGATGTGGTGGTATCGGAGGTGAAATCGATCGACCGGCCAAAGGCGCGGACGATGATGTTGCTGGTGGCCACCAGGGTTTGCGCCTGGGCCACATCGGCCAGCATGAGGAAGCCGAGTGTGGCGGCGATCAGCGATTTACGCATGGAGCATCTCCGGGTAATACAGGGAGTCGGGGGGAATGGTCATTGGACGAGAATTGCCCGCGCCAGTTCAAGGTCGTCGGCAGATTGCCCTGGGTAGCGTTCATGCAGCGAGGACAGCGCCGCCTGCAGGCGCGCGCCGCGTAGCCGGCCTTCAGTGGCGACGAAGGCCGCGGCATCGTCGCGTGCCTCGAGTACCAGCTTGCGGTCGAAGGGCGCGGTGGTCACCTGGCTGGTGACATAGCCGCTGACGACCAGGCTCTGGGTGGTAACGTCCATGGCATGGGCGGTGCCCATGCCTGCAAGTGCGAACAGCAGTAACGACAGATAACGCATGGGTCTCGGGTGCTGGAATCAAGGGGCGCCAAGGCTACCCCGAATGCGCAGGCCTGGGCCAGCGCACCGGGGTGATGCATCAGATAGCCAGGATGGCCTGGGCCAGCTGGACATCGCTGGCTTGCAGTGTCGGCATCTGCTGGCGGATGTGGGCAAAGGCGCTTTCGAGCTTGACGCCGCGGATGGCGCCCTCGCTGCCAACGAAGCTTGCAGCATCGTCACGTGCTGCGCGCACGACCTTGTCATCACGCAAGGACGAGGTCAGGTCGGAGGTCGCATCCGTGGACTCGGCAACCGCGCCGACGACCGCATCGGTGGTCACGATGAAACTGGTGGCGTTGGCGGCACCGGCCAGGGACAGCAGCAACGCGGCGCCAAACAAGTGGGTACGGAACATGATCGAATGACTCCTGCATGGGCTGGGGGTGGTTCTTGCTAACAGACGCACTCACAGCTTGTTGCGGTACTTTTTGCCAAGCTGATGAGGAACAAGCGTAACACGCGGTGGAATCATGCAGGATGCCGACATGACGACTAGTACAGTTCCAACAAACAACCATAGTACCGGTACAGTTATTTCATCTTCATAAAAAAACCCGTTGCAGTCGCCCGCAACGGGTTTCTCGAATTCGGTGCCGACCTTGGCCGGCACGCCTGGCTTAGCGCCAGAACGGCTTGCTCAGCTCTTCGTAGCGCTGGGCCTCGCTGATACCGGCATCTGCCAGCAGGCGGGCGTCCAGGCGAGCCAGTTGACGACGGCTCGAGAGACGGCGCTGCCACAGCAGCAGGTTCGACAGTGCGCGCAGAGGCAGCGAAGCATGGGACTGTTGGGCGTTGCTTTCAAAAACCATGTCGGAACTGAGGGTACGTTCCATGATGTCATCCTTCCGCTTATGGCGGCATTAGGTAGTGATTTAACTGATGCCAATGATCCTCCCCTGTCGTCCAGAACAGTAGATACAGTTCAACAGTAAAGCGATCAGTCAGTTAACTGCTAGACCCTACTGTTGCACTTGAAAATAGCGCAACTGTACTGGTCTGCACTTTGATGGTGCATTTTGTCTTGGGAGATAAGAACAGAGGAGTCGGAAGGCGGGTTTTAAGCAGTACAGTAGTACAGTTTATATCAAGTAGCTGTACCCGTTACCCAGCCGGTGCGCCTTGCGCGTCACCGGCAGGATATCTGTTCTGGATTACAAGGCGATCATGCGTCCCGTCTCTTCCAGATTGTCATGCCAGGCCAAGGCTTCGCGCAGGATATGCGGTGTGTGGCCGCCCCGTTGGCTTGCGCGCTCGAAGTAGTCATTCAGTGCGCTGCGGTAGTCCGGATGCACACAGTTGTC
>JAQZAY010000425.1 GCA_029239415.1 Pseudomonas sp.
GACCCTGTCGGTGGTGCGCAGCCTGGTGGTCGAGGTCAGCGGCGAGGCCTATGCCTTCCCCTTGGCGCACATCGAGCGCACGGTGCGGGTGGCGAGCACATCGGTGGTGCAGGCCGAGGGGCGCCAGCATTTCTGGTACGAGGGGCAACTGGTCGGCCTGGTCGCTGTCAGCCAGTTGCTCGACCGGCCCCGGGACACCGGGCAGGCCCAGGACCTGCCCGTGGTGATCATCCGCGAGCAGGAGCGCTTGTATGGCGTGGCGGTCGACCGCTTGCTCGGCGAGCGCGTGCTGGTGGTCATCCCGCTCGATCCACGGCTGGGCAAGGTGCAGGACATTTCGGCCGGCGCGTTGCTGGACGATGGCCGCGTGGTGCTGATCGTGGACGTCGAAGACCTGTTGCGCTCGGTGGACAAGCTGCTCGGCACCGGCCGCCTGGAACGCATCGAGCCTGGCGTCGGCGCAGTGGCAGGCCTGCCCCGCAAGCGTATCCTGGTGGTCGACGACTCGCTCACCGTACGCGAGCTGCAGCGCAAGCTCCTGACCCACCAGGGCTACGAAGTGGCCGTGGCGGTGGATGGCATGGATGGCTGGAATGCCCTGCGCGGCGAGGCTTTCGACCTGCTGATCACCGACATCGACATGCCGCGCATGGACGGCATCGAACTGGTCACGCAGGTGCGGCGTGACCAGCGGTTGCAGTCGTTGCCGGTGATGGTGGTGTCCTACAAGGATCGCGAAGAAGACCGACGGCGCGGTCTGGGCGCCGGGGCCGACTATTATCTGGCCAAGGCCAGCTTCCATGACGATGCGTTGGTGGAGGCCGTAGTCGACCTGATCGGAGTGGCGCAAGGATGAAGATTGCTCTTGTCAACGATATGCCCATGGCGCTGGAAGCCCTGCGTCGTGCCTTGGCGTTCGAACCGGCCCATCAAGTGATCTGGGTGGCCAGCAACGGCGCCGAAGCCGTTCGGCGCTGCACCGAGCAGACGCCCGACCTGATCCTGATGGACCTGATCATGCCCGTGATGGACGGTGTCGAGGCCACGCGCCAGATCATGGCCACGACCCCCTGTGCCATCGTTATCGTCACTGTCGATCGCAAGCAGAACGTGCACCGGGTCTTCGAGGCCATGGGGCACGGCGCGCTGGACGTGGTGGACACCCCGGCGCTGGGTGCAGGCGATCCACGCGAGGCGGCGGCACCCTTGTTGCGCAAGATCTTCAACATTGGCTGGCTGATCGGCCAGCAGCGCAGCGACGCCGTGCGCAGCGCGCCTGCAGCGCCACGGCCGATCGTGCAACGGCAGAAGCTGGTGGCCATCGGTGCGTCCGCGGGCGGGCCGGCTGCCCTGGAAGTGGTGTTGCGCGCACTGCCCAGGCACTTTCCTGCCGCGATCGTGCTGGTGCAGCACGTCGACCAGGTCTTCGCCGGCGGCATGGCCGACTGGCTGAACAGCGTCTCTACCTTGCCGGTCCGGCTGGCCCGCGAAGGCGAGCCGCCTCAGCCAGGCCAGGTGTTGCTGGCCGGTACCAATCATCATCTGCGCTTGCTCAGTAGTGGCCAATTGGCTTATACAGCCGACCCGGTGGATGAGATCTATCGTCCTTCCATCGATGTGTTCTTCGACAGCGTCGCGCGGTTCTGGACCGGCGACGCGGTCGGGGTCTTGCTCACCGGCATGGGGCGCGATGGTGCTCAGGGGTTGAAGGCCATGCGCCAGCGCGACTTTCTGACCATTGCCCAAGACCAGCGCAGCTGTGCAGTGTATGGCATGCCCAAGGCTGCCGCCGCCATCGATGCCGCCGTGGAGATTCGTCCACTGGACGGCATCGCTCAACGTTTGACGGACAGTTTCCCGACATGAAAACCTGCAACGACATGCCTCTCGCCTTGCCCGGCAGCCGAGTGACCCTTCGATGAGCGAACTTTCGCTGGAGGGCTTGATGCACACCGACGCACAGTCGGCGATGGTCCTGCTGGTCGACGACCAGGCCATGATCGGTGAAGCAGTGCGACGTAGTCTGTCCCATGAGGACAACATCGACTTCCATTTCTGCGCCGACCCACGGCAGGCGCTGGAGCAGGCCATCCAGCTCAAGCCGACGGTCATCCTCCAGGACCTGGTCATGCCCGGGCTCGATGGCCTGAGCCTGGTCCGCGAGTACCGTGCCCACCCTGCCACGCAGGATATTCCGATCATCGTGCTATCGAGCAAGGAGGATGCCCTGGTCAAGAGCGCGGCCTTCGCTGCCGGGGCCAACGACTACCTGGTCAAGCTGCCCGACACCATCGAGCTGGTGGCGCGCATCCGCTATCACTCGCGCTCCTACCTGACCTTGCTGCAGCGCGACGAAGCTTACCGGGCGCTGCGGGTCAGCCAGCAGCAACTGCTCGACACCAACCTGATGCTGCAGCGGCTGATGAACTCCGACGGCCTGACCGGACTGTCCAACCGTCGCCACTTCGACGAGTACCTGGAGCTGGAATGGCGCCGCGCCATGCGCGAGCAGCAGCAGTTGTCGCTGCTGATGATCGACGTGGACTACTTCAAGGCGTTCAACGACACCTTCGGGCACCTGGCAGGCGACGAAGCCCTGCGCAAGGTCGCCGACGCCATCCGCGGCTCGTGTGGCCGGCCCAGCGACCTGCCGGCGCGCTACGGCGGTGAGGAATTCGCCCTGGTCCTGCCCAACACCTCGCCCGGCGGTGCCCGCCTGGTGGCCGAGAAACTGCGCCAGGGCGTCGTGGCGCTGAACATCCCGCACACCTCGCCTCACGCCGAGGCATGCCTGACCGTGAGCATCGGCCTGGCCACCCACGTCCCGACCATCGGCAGCCAGTGCCGGCAGTTGATCCTGGCGGCGGACAAGGGGCTGTATCAGGCCAAGGCGTCAGGGCGCAATCGGGTGTGTGTCATCTAGGGCCGAGACAGGGGTGAGTGGCAAGCGGCAAGTAAAAGCAGGACAGGGGAGGGCCGCTGCGCGGCCCAATCGCGGGCAAGCCCGCTTCCACAAACCGGTGATCGTCATGCCGAAGCATGGGTGGAATCGGGACCTGTGGGAGCTGGCTTGCCAGCGATCAGGGCTTGCAGGACCTGAGCACGCTCATGCTTGCTGCCTACCCGCCAGCGACCGGCTTTCGCTTGTTGCTCGACACACGCCGCAAGCCACCCAGCGTCTCATCGCTTCCCGGTTGCCGCGCCCCGCAGGGCTTGAGGTATACTCCTCGGCTTTTCACTGTTTACCGACGAGAGCCGCCCGCCATGGAAATCC
>JAQZAY010000426.1 GCA_029239415.1 Pseudomonas sp.
TTTATAGAATTCGCGCCAGAGCAGTTCATTAATCCAGGTCACGGCGCCGACGTTTCCACTCTCGAACTCGCCCTGATTGGCCTGCAGCGCGGCGTGCAGGCACTGGCGCGGTGAAACCACGCCGGCCACCAGATAGGCCGACAGCTGGCTGGTGCCGGGTCTGGCCGGAAAATCCCGTTCGCTCTGGTAGTGGTCGATATGTTGGTCGACGAACGCATCGAGCCGGCGCCGGGCTTCGCTTTCGCCGGCGGGCCAGAGATCACGCAGCGTCGCGCTCGGCGGGTTGAACCCTTCGACCTGCGTCGGCAGCGGATCGCTGGCGATGGCCGTAGGGGCCTGCCGGACAGGCGCGGGCACCAGGCTCGGTAACGAAAAATGCAGGCGGCTATAGCAGACCTTGCGAAATTGGCTGAACACCTGGAAATAATTGCCGCTCTTGGTCAAGACGCTGCCGGGCTTGAACAGGAGCTGATCAAGGTAGCTATGGAACTCGACGCCCTCATCTTTCAGCGCCCGGGCGACTTCGGCGTCGCGTCGGGTTTCGTTCAGGCCGTATTCCTCGTTGACGTGCACGGCACCGATGCCCAGCTCGCGACATAACGTGACCAGCACTTGCGGGGCCTGATTCCAATACTCCGTGTGGCGGATCAGTAATGGGATATTCAGTTCGGCCAGGGCCGTGCTCAATGCCGCGAGATTGCGCAACCAGAAATCGATCTTGCAGGGCGCATCGTCATGGGCCTGCCATTGCTTCGGGCTCGGCAGGTAGACCGCTACGCAGGGGCCCCGGGCAGCGGCGGCCGTCAGGGCGGTGTTGTCGTGCAGGCGCAAGTCCCTGCGCAGCCAGATCAATTGCATGGATTTTTCCAACTAGAGGAGTTCTCTGCGGCTCAGTTCGCGATGAGCCGATAACGGGTCTTCGGCCCAGCTGACGTTGCTGATTGCCGCACTGGCGGACAACCTGGCCTGATGGATCGAGGCGGCGGGGCCGGCAATGATGATCGGACAGTCGAGCCCGCTCAGCAGCCTGGGCAGTTGCGACAGGTTCAGTGCCTGGCTCGAATACAGCAGCACGCCGCGCGCCTTGAGACGTTCGACCGCCAAGGCCAGTTCGCCCGCCGGGAGCGGCCCGTCGAACACTTCCACGGGGCAGTCGGCGCTGCTCGCCAGCCAGGCGGTGAGCCACAGCTGGGGCTCCTGAGGCACATCGGACTGGTTGATCATCAACAGCGGCGCGCCGCGCAACTGGCGGTTGTTGTGATAGATCCGGCTGCCAAATTTGCTGCGCAGCCAGGAGTACAGAAAGACCTTTTCCAGCTGCGCGCCGAACTGGCTCTGCCAGCGTAATTGCAAGTCGCCCAGCAAAGGCAACAGCAACTGTTCGCAAACCGTTGAGGGGGGATAGAGCGCCATGGCCTGGTTCACCGACTCGTCCACCTGACGCTCGGCCAGTTGCGTCACCGCCAGCATCAGGGCATGGCGCTGACGTTGCCAGTCGTCTTCGAGCAGTTCGCCTGGCGGCTGCGGCGTGTCGAGCAACGGCTTTATCTTGCTCACTGCCACGCCGCGATCAATCCAGGTGAGGATGCTCAGGATCCGCTGCACATGCTCGTGGTTGAACAAGCGATGGCCCTTAGGCGTGCGGTGCGGCACGATCAACCCGTAGCGCCGTTCCCAGGCCCGCAGCGTGACGGCATTGACGCCGGTTTGCCGGGCGACTTCGCGGATCGGCAGCCAGCCCTGCGCGAGGGCCTTGGCGAAGTCGGCGCCAAGGTCTTCGCTGGCGCTGGAGTCGAGTTCGTCTTTCATCAGATGGCGTTTCGCAAGCTGAGATTCTCTGGGTGCGGTTGCAGGTAGACCTGTTGCGCGAGATAAGGGTCGGGGTGCTGACGCAGATGATGCTTGAGCAACGTCAACGGCACCACCAATGGCACGATGCCGAGACGGTACTGCCCGATCAGGTGCTGCACCTCCTGCTTGTCATCGGCGTCGATGGCACGCTTGAGGTAACCGCTCAGGTGCTGCAGGACGTTGGTATGCGTGCGTCGGGTGGCACATTTCTTCAGGGCTGCCATCAGCGCGCTGAAATAACGTTGGCCCAGTTCGTCTGGATCGGCCTTGCCCATGTTGCCCAGCATGTTGCCCAATGCCTTGTATTGCACCGGGTTGTGGGCCATCAACAGGTACTTGTAGCGTGAGTGAAATTCAATCAGGTCGCGTCGGGTCAGGCCCCGGCGGCGCAGCGGTTGCCAGGCGGCATAGGCGAACACGCGCGTCAGAAAATTCTCGCGCAGTACCGGATCGTTGAGGCGACCGTCTTCCTCCACCGGCAAGTCGGGGTGGCGCTCGCAAAAGGCCTGGGCGTAGACGCCGCGTCCGCCGCCGTCCTGCGGCACGCCGTTGTGGTCGTAGACCTTGACCCGCTCCAGCCCGCAGGACGGCGACTTCTGCATGAAGATGTAGCCGCAGATGTCATCCAGCTCAGCGGCCATTTGTTGTCCGTAATCGACCAATGGCCGGGTCACGTCGAGGTCTCGCTTCACCGTGCCCACCGCGTCGGGACGCGCAGGATTGCCAACCAGCCGGATCGGGTCCCGAGGGATGCCCAGGCCAATCGCGACTTCAGGACACACCGGGACGAAATCGAAGTAGTCGACCAGCGTGCGGCTGCACAGCGGCGATTGCTTGTGACCACCATTGAAGCGCACTTCGGCACCCATCAGGCAGGCGCTGATGGCAAGTTTTGGTTTGGCGATAGCTTCGTTGGGCATGGGCGACCTCTGCTGGGTAAATCTTGTACATGTATTATTGCTTGTACAATATTTTCATCATAGGTCCATACGCGGACAAGTCAACCGGTTGTTCCGGGCCGAGGGGCGTGTTGTGTCCTTGCCGGCGGGCTGCTGCCTCACGCGACAGCAGCGGATAGTGCAGGAAACGCGCTTACTGAAGGCTGGCGTGCAAGCGACGGGCGGCCTCCTGGCCACTGAGCCAGGCTCCTTCGACCCGGCCGGACAGGCACCAGTCTCCGCACACATACAAACCCAGGTCGGCGTCGGCCAGGGCGCCCCATTCGTGGCTGCCGGCGGGACGGGCGTAAAGCCAGCGATGGGCGACGCTGAAGCTCGGCGCGGGCATCGCACTGTGCAGCAGTTCGGCGAAAGCACCGTGCAGATGCTCGATCACCGCTTCCTTGGGCATGTCGATGTGCTGGCGGCTCCAGTCGCTGGTGGCATGCAGCACCCAGGTGTCGAGCTTGGCATCG
>JAQZAY010000427.1 GCA_029239415.1 Pseudomonas sp.
CGGCCATCTTCAGTTCGGCGGTGATGTTGAAAACGTAAGGGGGGAGACGATCGATGCGCGCAAAGCGACGCGAAGCCTGTTCAGACATGCTTTCCTCGACAAACGTAAGCGCCCGGAACCGTCCGAGCGACGTCGGCCACTGCGGTGGCCTGGGCGGACAATAAGGCCCGCCACGGGCTTTGTCGAGCGGCTTGATCGGCACGGCAAACGGTTTTGTGGATTGCCTGCTGGCCGCCACGAAACGCTATCCTTGGCGCTGACTCGAACACACACACGCATCGTGCAGGCACCGGGCAGACCGGTGTCGCATCACAACAAGAGAGCCTTATCAGATGACTCACCGCACTATCGCCATGGGCCTGTTCACGGCCAGCCTCGCCGTGACGCTGCCGGCCGCTGCGATGACCGAGCAGCAATTCAACGATGCAGCAGCGCAGGTGTTCGCGCCGCTGATGGCCGAGTACGACGTGCCGGGCCTGGCGGTCGGTGTCACCTGGCAGGGCAAGCATTACCTGTACACCAGGGGCCAGGCGAACCGCGAAGCCGGCGTCGCGGTATCCCGGCAGACACTGTTCGAGCTCGGCTCGCTGAGCAAGACCTTCAACGTCACCCTGGCGGCATTGGCCCAGGAGCGTGGGCTGCTGTCGCTGGATGATCAGGTCGGCGAGCGCCTTCCCCTGTTGAAGGCCACGCCGGTCGGCGCCTTGAGCCTGATGGATCTGGCCACCCATCAAAGCAATGGCCTGCCGCTGCAGGTGCCGGATGCCATCAACAGCGACAGCGCCCTGATGAGCTGGCTGCGCCAGTGGCAGCCGACGGCGGGCGCGGGGCATGAGCGGGCGTATTCCAACGTCAGCATTGGCCTGCTGGGGCGTATTTCCGCCAGCGCGTTCGGCCAGCCTTATGCCCAGGCGTTGCATGAACAGGTACTGGCACCGTTGGCGCTCGGCAGCACTTATGTCCAGGTGCCCGCCGCGCAGATGCAGCGTTACGCCTACGGCTATGCACGGCAGGACAACAAGGCCATCCGGGTGAGCCCGGGCATGCTCGATGCCGAAGCCTATGGCCTCAAATCCAACATCGACGACATGTTGCGCTTCGTCGATATCAACCTGGGTGCGACCAAGGTGCCCGAACCACTCGCTGCCGCCATCGCGGTTACCCACCAAGGGATAACGCGAACCGCACCGTTCACCCAGGCGATGATCTGGGAGCGTTACCCGTGGCCAGTCTCGCGTGAGCGCCTGTTGGCGGGTAACGCTCCGGCCATGGCCCTACAAGCGCAGCCTGCCAGCCGCTTGCCCAAGCGGGAAACCGGCGAGCAGGGCGTGTTGTTCAGCAAGACCGGCTCGACCAACGGCTTTGGTGGCTATGTCGCCTTCGCACCAGAAGAGCGTATTGGCGTGGTGATGCTGGCCAACCGCAACGTGCCGCTGGAGGCACGAGTCGATGCGTCCTACAAACTGCTGCAGCAGGTGATGAACGCTGATCAATAGGCTCAGGCGTTTTTCAGGCGCAGGAGCAGGGCGATCAGCACCTCGATATCGGCATCCGTGGTTCGCCAGGAGCTGACGCTCAGGCGAAAGGCTGGTCGGCCCTGCCAGATGGTGGCGCCGAACCAGACTTCGCCCGAATCCTGCGCAGCCTTGAGAATGGCCGTGGTCTGCTCGTCCGAGTCGGCGCGTACCAGCACCTGATTGAGGTGCACGCGGTTGAGCACCTGATAGCCACCATTGCGCAGTGCGTCGGCCAGGTGTCCGGCCTGACGGATATGCTGGTCGATCATCGTGCGCAGGCCATCGCGCCCCAGGTTGGCCAGTGCCGCCCAGATCGCCACGCCCCGCGCGCGGCGCGAGAACTCCAGGGTCAGATTCTTCTGCGAGTCCCTCGAGGCCATGGCATACGCCGCATCGCTGTTCATCGCTGCAGCCAGGGCGTCGCTGTCACGGCAGATGGCCATGGCGCTGTCGTAGGGTGTGTTCAGCCACTTGTGGCCATCGGTGGTCCAGCTGTCCGCCAGCTCCACGCCCTCGGCCAGCCCGGCTGATGACGAGGTCCGCGCCCACAGGCCGAAAGCGCCGTCGACATGCACCCAGGCGCCGGCCGCCCTGGCCTTGGGGATCAGCTCGGCGAAGCGGTCGAATTCCCCGGTATTGACCTCGCCAGCCTGGAGGATCAGCAAGGTGCGATCATCCAGATCCGGAAGCCTGGCCGGATCGATGCGGCCGTATTCGTCGACCGCCGCCAGTTGCAGGCGGCGCATACCGAAGCCGAGCACGCGTAGGGCTTTCCTGACGGTGATATGGGCGGTTTCGGAGATCACCACGCGAATTTCCGGGGCGCCGATCAAGCCATCCTGATCGAAATCCCAGCCGTGCCTGGCGAGCAGCGCGCGCCGTGCTGCGGACAGGCAGGCGAGGGTACAGGCGGTGGCACTGGTGCCGAAACCCACGGCGCTTTCGCGTGGTAGGCCGAGTGCTTCGCAGACCCAGCGGGCGGCGACCTTCTCCAGCTTGTCGGCGATGGGTGAGCCGTCGAAGGATGACGCGCACTGGTCCCAGGCCAGCACCAAACGCTCGGCCGCCGCCGCGGCAGGCAGGGTGGCACCGATCACGAAGCCGAAATAGCGCGGGCCATTGCTGGTGACGGTGGCGGGCGAGCCGAGTTCATCGAGCGTATGCAATACCTGCCCGGCCTCTCGCCCCGTGCCTGGCAGGGGCTGGTCGAAGGCATCCAGGGCGGCGATGGCGCTCTCGTGGGGATAGACCCGGCGCTGATCGAGCGAGTCGTTATAGGCGATGGCGCGGCGGTCGGCGTCGGTCAGCAAGGCGTGTTCGGCAATGCGCATGGGGCGGGTCTCGGAAGTTGGCAGCAATGTGCAACCCTAACCGAGGGGCATGGCGGCCTGTCAGATACAGCCCACGGCTGCTTGTCCCCTACAGCGCAGCGGCCAGCACAGCTGTATCCGGTACAGTTAGCGCAAATCTCAGGCGAACAATGTCTTTGTAGGAAGCTGGCCTGGGATCAGCGGCAGCCTGTGAAGGGCTCGCGACTGAAGCCGCTCCCAGGTAATTCGTTGCCCGACGTATTGTGAAAAACCATAAAAAAGCCCCGCACTGGGCGGGGCTCCTTTTGACGCTAGTAACGCTTAGGCTTGAACCACCGGGATGTTCGCGTTGGCCGCAGCCTCGCGGAACTCGGCGATCTGGTCGAAGCTCAGGTAGCGGTAAACGTCGGCAGCCATGCTGTCGATGTTCTTC
>JAQZAY010000428.1 GCA_029239415.1 Pseudomonas sp.
GACGTTGCCGATCTGTCCGCCCTCCATCTCGGCATAGTCGCCGCTGTCGAAGGTGCCGACGATCCGCCCGCCGGTCATGTAGAACCGGTCAAGGCCGTCGCCCTGGTTGACGCTACCTTCGATGAGGCCGGCGCTCATGCGGAACACGTCGATCCCGGCGCCCTGGTTGACCGTGCCACCGATCCGTCCCGACGCCATCTCCACGGTGTCGGCGCCTGGGCCGAACGTCACGGCGCCGGCGATATCGCCCGTGCCGCCCGGGGGCAGGACGAGGCTGTTGTCGCCCGCCAGGTCAGTCAGCGAGGGGGCGCTGCCGCTGTCGCAGCGGTAGCTGTCGTTGCCCGCACCGGGCGTGAGGGTACAGGCCGCTTCGGCCACGGGCGCTGCGAGTGTGACCAGGGTGAGCGATCCCAGGGTAAGCCAGACAGGCTTGTGCATCGTGCATTCTCCGTCCGTCCTGCGGCCATGATCACTGCCGCGCAGCCTGCCGTGAGGGCTGTGGGGATCATGCCGGGGTTGTACAGAGGGCACTTGAGGACTGGCAACTGACAGAATTGTCTGGTGGCTTCAAGCCATCGTTTCAATCGCGGTAGAAGACCTGCACCAGGTGAAAGCCGAAGCGTGTCTTGATCGGCCCGTGGACCACCCGCAGCGGCTTCTTGAAGATGACCTGGTCGATGGCGCCCACCAACTGACCGGGGCGCACTTCACCCAGGTCACCGCCGCGCTTGCCGGACGGACAGGTGGAGCACTTGCGCGCCACCACGTCGAACGCCTCGCCCTTGGCGATGCGCTGCTTGAGCTGTTCGGCCTCGGCCGCCGTCTTGACCAGGATGTGACGCGCTTGTGCTTTCATGAAACGGTGCCTGAAGACCAAAGGGCGCGATTATGCCTGATGACGCCTGCGGGGGCCTACCTTGCGTCGATTGCCGGCGACAGGATCCCGCCGTTTCGTCGTCGGCCCCGGCCCTATCGCTGGCAAGCCAGCTCCCACAGGATGGACTGACGCTCACTTGGAAAAAGGATCATGGGCGCGGACACTGTGGGAGCTGGCTTGCCAGCGATAGGGTCCGGCCAGCCGCCGCCTTCCTCACCGCTAGCCCATGTGCGCTCACCCCACCTTCAACTCCGGACGATCCCGAAACTGCGCCAGCGCCTCCGGGTTGGCCAGCGCATCGGTGTTCTTCACCGGCAACCCATGCACCACGTTGCGCACCGCCAGCTCGACCAGCTTGCCGCTGAGGGTGCGCGGGATGTCGTCCACTTGCACGATCAGCGCCGGCACATGGCGCGGCGTGGTGAACTGGCGGATCACCTGGCGAATGCGCTGGCGCAACGCCTCGTCCAGCACCACCCCCTCACGCAGGCGCACGAACAGCACCACCCGCACATCGTCCTGCCACTGCTGGCCGATGGCGATGCTTTCCACCACGTCCTCGACCTTGTCCACCTGCCGGTAGATCTCGGCCGTGCCGATCCGCACGCCACCGGGATTGAGCACCGCATCGGAGCGTCCATGGATCTGCAAGCCGTCCTCGGCCTGTTCCTCGGCATAGTCCCCCTGGCACCAGACCCCCGCGAACTGCTCGAAGTACGCCGCCCGGTAGCGCGTGCCGTCCTGATCGCCCCAGAACCCCAGCGGCATGCTGGGAAACGGCTGGGTACACACCAGCTCGCCTTTCTCGCCCACCACTCGCTGGCCGGCTTCGTTCCACACCTCGACGGCCATGCCCAGCCCCTTGCACTGGATCTCGCCACGTCGCACCGGCAGGGTCGGGTTGCCCAGCACGAAGCAGGAGACGATGTCCGTGCCACCCGACATCGACGCCAGGCACAGGTCGGCCTTCAGGCGTCCGTACACGTAGTCGAAGCTTTGCGGCGACAGCGGCGAGCCGGTGGACATCAGCGTGCGCAGGCTGCCCAGGTCATGCGTGCGCATGGGTTCGAGGCCGTGCTGCTCCAGGCTCGCCAGGTACTTGGCGCTGGTGCCGAAGGCGGTGATGCGCTCAGCGTCGATCAGGTCCAGCAAGCGCTCGGGCCCAGGGTGGAAGGGCGAGCCGTCGAACAGCACCAGCGTGGCGCCGACCGCCAGCCCGCTGGCCAGCCAGTTCCACATCATCCAGCCGCAGGTGCTGTAGAAGAACAGCACGTCGTCGGCCTTCAGGTCGGCATGCAGGCCATGCTCCTTGAGGTGCTGCAGCAACACGCCGCCGGCGCGGTGGACGATGCACTTGGGCACGCCCGTAGTGCCGCTGGAATAGAGGATGTACAGCGGATGGTCGAAGGGCAGCGGCGTGAAGGTCGGCTCGCCGCCCGGCTGGTACCAGACGTCCCACAGGCAGGTCGGGACGCCGCCGAAGGCCTCGGCCTCGGTCTGCTCGCGGGTGTACGGCACCACCACCAGGCGCTCCACGCTCGGCAGCTGCGCCACCACCTGGTTGATCTTCTCCACCTGATCGATGGCTTTGCCCGCGTAGTGATAGCCCGCGCAGACGATCAGCAGACGCGGCTCGATCTGGCTGAAGCGGTCGACGATCCCATGCACGCCAAAGTCCGGCGAGGAGCTGGACCAGATCGCCCCCACGCTGGCGCAGGCCAGCATCGCCACCAGGGTCTCCCAGGTGTTGGGCATCACCGCCGCCACACGATCCCCCGGCTCGATGCCGGCCTCGCGCAGCGCCCGCTGCACGCCGGCCACATGGGCCGCCAGGGCCTTCCAGTCGAGGAGGCGACGGGTGCCATCCTCGCGCACGCTGACCAACGCCGGCTGCTCGTCACGCCGCCGCAGCAGGTGTTCGGCGTAGTTGAGGGTGCCGCCGGGGAACCAGCGCGCCTCGCCCAGCGTCGGGCCCTTTTCCAGGACGGCACGCGGCGGCGTGTTCCAGCGGACGTCGAAACACGTCACGATGGCCTGCCAGAACGCCTCGGGGTGCTCGACGCTCCAGCGGTGCAGGGCAGGGTAGCCGTCGAGCGACAGGCCGTGGGCGTGGTTGATCTGCTTGCGCAAGGCATCCATCCGGCTCTGGCTCACACGCTCGGCCGAAGGACGCCACAGAATCTGACTCATGGTCGACTGCTCCATTGGACTCGCAGGCCCAGCCTGGCGCTGGGCGAATTATTGTTGTCGTGCACACTATGCCAGTTCGCTCACTGGGCCAGCCAGCCACCGTCGACGTTCCAGGCGGCGCCACGCACCTGGCTGCCGGCTTCGCTGCACAGGAACAGCACCAGCTCGCCCAGGTGCTC
>JAQZAY010000429.1 GCA_029239415.1 Pseudomonas sp.
CTCGACCCGAAGACCTTCGCACGTATCCAGCAAGCCGCCATCGCCCGGGAAAGCTGGACGACCCAGGGCAACCCGGCGCTGGCCGACTATTACTGGGGCGCACTCAACGCCTATGCCGACGGCCGCGTGGCCGATCCGGCCAGCACCCTGCGTGACGTCACCCTGGAGGACGCCAACGCAGCGCTCAAGGCCCTGCTGAAAGAGCCAGGCTACGTGCGCATCGAAGCGCCGCTGCTGGGCGACGATGGCCTGTATGGCGTGCTGGCCCTGCTGGTCGTGCTGGCGCTGGCCCTGGTCTGGCTACGTCGACGGCGTCGCCGGCGCCAGCGCGCGCCCCAGGCCCGGCCCAGTGGCGCTACACGGCGGCGTTGAATCGACGGTATGCTGTGCGAGGTTTCCCATGCAGTCCTCATCGATGTCACTTCTCTCTCGCTGGCTGCACCGCCTGATCGAGCTGCTCAAGCGCTATCCGGGCGTCATGGCCCTGGGTGGCTTCCTGTCCGGCATCGGCAGCTTCATCCTGGTCGACCGCCAGGCCAGCCTGGCCAGCTGGATCGCCGTGGTGATGCTGGTCAGCTGGGTCTGGCTGATGCTCGAGAACACCCTGACCCGGCTGTTCGCGCGGACCTTCAAGCGCGAGATCCCGCAGCCGCTGCTGCGCTACGCCACCCAGATGATCCACCAGGAAAGCCTGTTCTTCGTCCTGCCGTTCTTCTTCGTCACCACCACCTGGAACAGCGGCCAGCTGGTGTTCACCGGCCTGTTGGCGGCGGCCGGCCTGGTCTCGATCATCGACCCGCTCTACTACAAGTGGCTGGCGCCACGACGCTGGCTGTTCATGGCGCTGCACACGCTGACACTGTTCGCGGCCCTGCTGACGGCGCTGCCGATCATCCTGCACCTGACCACCGCCGAGAGTTTCAAGCTGGCGCTGGGCGCCGCCATGCTGCTGTCCTTCCCGAGCCTGGCCAGCAGCTTCCCGATCACCGGCTGGCGCCGCGCGCTGGCGGTGCTGGGGCTGACCCTGGCAGTCGGCGCCGGGGGCTGGCTGCTGCGCTCCTGGGTTCCGCCCGCGACCTTGTGGATGACCGAGGTGGCCGTCAGCACCCAGGTGCAGGGCCGCGAGCCGGGCGACTCGCTCAAGGAAGTCAACGTGGACCAGCTGCGACGCAATGGGCTGTATGCCTACACCGCGATCAATGCCCCACGGGGGCTCGACGAGCGCATCTACCATGTCTGGCAGTTCAACGGCCAGGAGGTCGATCGCATCGCCCTGGACATCCACGGCGGGCGCAAGGAGGGCTACCGGGCCTGGACCCACAAGCAGAACTTCCCGCCGGACCCCACCGGGCGCTGGCAGGTGAGGGTGCTGACCGAGGACGGCCAGGTCATCGGCGTGCTGCGCTTCAAGGTCACTCAAGGGGTTCAGGGCACGTGACGCGCGTCATCGCCGCCATGCCCCCTGTGCGCTCCAGGGCGCCGTCTCAGGCGAAGAACCAGTAGCAGACCAGGATCGCCGCCACCACCCCGGAGAATTCGGCCAGCAGCGCACACCCGACGGCGTGTCGGACGCGCTGGATGCCCACCGCGCCAAAGTACACGGCCAGCACGTAGAACGTGGTCTCGGTGCTGCCCTGGATGGTCGCCGCCACTAGGGCCGGGAAACTGTCCACGCCCTTGGCCTGCATGGTCTCGATCAGCAGGGCCCGGGCAGCACTGCCGGAGAAAGGCTTGACCAGGGCCGTGGGCAGGCCGTCGACGAAGCGTGTGTCCAGCCCCATCCACAGCACGGCGTGGCGAATGCCATCCAGGGCCAGGTCCAGGGCGCCCGAGGCGCGCAGCACGCCGACGGCGCAGAGCATCGCCACCAGATACGGCAACAGGCTCTTGGCGACGTCGAAACCTTCCTTGGCCCCTTCCACGAACGCTTCGTACACCTTCACTCGCCGCAGCGCGCCAATGATCAAGAACAGCATGATCACACCGAACAACGTCAGGTTGCCGAGGATGGACGACAGGCTGGCCAGCGCCGCGGTCGACAGCGTGGCCAAGACAGCCATGAACCCGCCCAGCAACAAGGCGCCGGGCACCAGGTAGGCCAGCACCACCGGATCCCACAGCCGCAGCCGCTGCATCACGGCGACCGACAGCAGGCCCACCACGGTGGAAACGCTGGTGGCCAGCAGGATCGGCAGGAACACCAGCGTCGGGTCCGGCGCGCCTTGCTGGGCGCGGTACATGAAGATAGTGACCGGCAACAGGGTCAGCGACGAAGCATTGAGCACCAGGAACAGGATCTGCGCGTTACTGGCGGTGGTCGTGCTGGGGTTGAGTTCCTGCAGCGCACGCATGGCCTTCAGCCCGATGGGCGTGGCGGCGTTGTCCAGGCCCAGGCCGTTGGCGGCGAAGTTCAGGGTGATCAGCCCCAGGGCCGGGTGGCCGGGTGGCACCTCCGGCATGAGCCGGGCGAACAGCGGGCCGAGCACCTTGGCCAGCCATTCGACGATTCCGGCCTGCTCGGCGATCTTCAGAAACCCCAGCCACAAGGTCAGGGTGCCGAACATCAGCACCATGACGTCCACCGACAGCTTGGCCATGGCGAAGATGCTTTCGACCATCGCTGCAAAGATGGCAGGGTTGCCAGCGAACAGCCACTGGGCCATGGCCGAGACGGCCGCCACCAGGAAAAAGCCAAGCCAGAGGCCATTGAGCATGCGTGCCACCCTTTGTGAAATGCGGGCGATGATAACGCATTGCGGCGCTGGGCTTCAGTGAGGGAAGGTGACGGCCTGACGAGAGACAGCGTGGGTCAGGCCTGGAGACGGCTCACCCGCAGGCGAGCCGTGGGGGTGCTCAACGATTGACAGGGTTACCGACCGCAGCCGACGACGCCTGCTTGTTGAGGTGCGGCAGGGCATTCCAGTAGGCCTCGCCCTTGGCCGCGTCGTACATGCCTTCCCAACGTGCGATCACCAGCGCCGCCAGGGCGTTGCCGACCACGTTCAGCGCCGTGCGGGCCATGTCCATGATCCGGTCGACACCGGCGATGAAGGCCAGGCCCTCCAGGGGGATGCCGACGCTGCCCAGGGTGGCCAGCAAGACCACGAAGGAGACGCCCGGCACACCGGCGATGCCCTTGGAGGTGACCATCAGCGTCAGCACCAGCAGCAATTGCTGGCTGATCGACAGGTCGATGCCGTACAGCTGCGCGATGAACAGGGCCGCGATGCTCTGGTACAGGGTC
>JAQZAY010000430.1 GCA_029239415.1 Pseudomonas sp.
GACAGCCGTCCGGCGCCGCCACAACCGGCCAAGCCGGCAGCGCCTGCGCCCAGCCCGCCGTCCAACAGCAATGCGTTGCCCAGCTGGCAGGGCGATCTGCTGCGCCATCTGGCCAAGTACAAGAAGTATCCGGAGGACGCGCGTCGTCGCGGCATGACCGGGGTCAACCGCTTGCGGTTCGTGGTGGATGCCGAAGGCCGTGTGTTGTCGTACTCCCTGGCAGGAGGTTCGGGCAGCGCGGCACTGGACCGCGCGACCATGGAGATGATCCGTCGAGCGCAACCGTTGCCCAAGCCACCGGCCGAGATTCTGGTCAATGGCAGCCTGGAAGTGGTCGCGCCCTTCGTTTACTCGCTGGACAAACGCTGATCCGCATAATTTGATGCGTTTCAGCGCCGTTGATAACGTGCGTCTATCGGTTGCAGCCGCTATGCTGGGCCCGCAACTTCATGGACGCACGTTATGACCCTCACAGAATTGCGCTACATCGTTACCCTGGCTCAGGAGCAACACTTCGGCCACGCGGCCGAGCGCTGCCATGTCAGCCAGCCCACCCTCTCGGTCGGCGTCAAGAAGCTCGAGGACGAGCTCGGCGTGCTGATCTTCGAGCGCAGCAAGAGCGCCGTACGCCTGACCCCCGTCGGCGAAGGCATCGTGGCTCAGGCGCAGAAAGTGCTCGAGCAGGCCCAGGGTATCCGCGAACTGGCTCAGGCCGGCAAGAATCAGCTCACCGCACCGCTCAAGGTCGGCGCCATCTATACCGTCGGCCCGTACCTGTTCCCACACCTCATCCCGCAACTGCACCGCGTGGCGCCGCAGATGCCGCTGTACATCGAAGAAAACTTCACTCACATCCTGCGCGACAAGCTGCGCAATGGTGAGCTGGACGCGGTGATCATCGCCCTGCCGTTCAACGAAGCCGATGTACTGACCCTGCCGCTCTATGACGAGCCGTTCTACGTGCTGATGCCTGCGGATCACCCCTGGACGCGCAAGGAAACCATCGACTCGGGCCTGCTCAACGACAAGAGCCTGCTGCTGCTGGGTGAAGGTCACTGTTTCCGAGACCAGGTTCTGGAAGCCTGCCCGACCCTGACCAAGGGCTCGGAAGGCGCCAAGCACACCACCGTCGAATCCAGTTCGCTGGAAACCATTCGGCACATGGTTGCGTCCGGCCTGGGTGTTTCGATCCTGCCGTTGTCGGCCGTCGACAGCCATCATTATGCGCCTGGCGTCATCGAAGTCCGGCCACTGACCCCACCGACCCCGTTCCGCACCGTGGCGATCGCCTGGCGCGCCAGCTTTCCCCGGCCCAAGGCCATCGAGATCCTCGCCGATTCGATCCGTCTGTGTTCGGTGGCCAAGCCGGTGGGCCGCGACGCGCCATGACCGAGCTGGCTCAGGTATCGGTCACTGCGCTCAAGGGCGTGGGCGAGGCGATGGCGGAAAAACTCGCCAAGGTGGGTCTCGAAAACCTCCAGGATGTGTTGTTCCACCTGCCCCTGCGCTATCAGGACCGCACCCGGGTAGTCCCGATCGGGGCGTTGCGCCCTGGCCAGGATGCGGTCATCGAGGGGGTGGTCAGCGGTGCCGACGTGTCCATGGGCAAGCGCCGCAGCCTGTTGGTGCGCCTGGGCGATGGCAGTGGCTCGCTGAGCCTGCGCTTCTATCATTTCAGCAATGCCCAGAAGGAAGCGCTCAAGCGCGGCACGCATGTGCGCTGCTATGGCGAAGCACGGCCCGGCGCCTCGGGACTTGAGATCTACCACCCCGAATACCGCGTCCTGACCGGGGAGCAGGACATCCCGGTCGAGCAGAACCTGACGCCCATCTACCCGACCACCGAAGGCCTGACCCAACAGCGTTTGCGCCAGTTGTCGCAGCAGGCCCTCGACCTGCTGGGGCCGCGCAGCCTGCCCGACTGGTTGCCGCTGGAGCTGGCGCGCGAGCACCAACTGGCCCCTCTGGATGAAGCGATCCGCTACCTGCACCGCCCGCCGCCGGATGCCGACCTCGAAGAGCTTGCGGTGGGTCATCACTGGGCCCAGCACCGCCTGGCTTTCGAAGAGCTGCTGACCCATCAGCTGTCCCAGCAGCGCCTGCGTGAAAGCCTGCGCGCCCAACGCGCGCCTGCCCTGCCCATGGCCCGGGACCTGCCGGTGCGCTACCTTAACAACCTGGGGTTTGCGCCCACCGGTGCCCAACGTCGGGTGGGTGCGGAAATCGCCTACGACCTGAGCCAGCCCGAGCCGATGCTGCGTCTGGTGCAGGGCGACGTCGGTGCCGGCAAGACCGTGGTGGCGGCCCTGGCCGCCTTGCAGGCATTGGAGGCCGGTTATCAGGTGGCGCTGATGGCGCCGACCGAGATTCTCGCCGAGCAGCACTTCATCACCTTCCAGCGCTGGCTCGAACCGCTGGGCATCGAAGTGGCCTGGCTGGCGGGCAAGCTCAAGGGCAAGGCACGGGTCGGCGCACTCGAGCGCATCGCCGGTGGCGCGCCGATGGTGGTGGGTACCCACGCCCTGTTTCAGGCCGAGGTGCAGTTCGCCCGGTTGGCCCTGGTGATCATCGATGAGCAACACCGCTTCGGCGTCCAGCAACGCCTGGCGTTGCGGCAGAAAGGTGTGGGCGGAACGATGTGTCCGCACCAGCTGATCATGACTGCTACGCCGATCCCGCGGACGTTGGCGATGAGTGCCTACGCCGACCTCGACACCTCCGTACTCGACGAGTTACCGCCCGGGCGTACGCCGGTCAACACCGTGCTGGTGGCCGACAGCCGTCGCCCCGAGGTGGTGGAGCGGGTACGCGCCGCCTGTGCCGAAGGCCGCCAGGCCTATTGGGTCTGCACCCTGATCGAGGAGTCCGAAGAGCTCACCTGCCAGGCCGCGCAAAGTACTTTCGAAGAGCTTACCCTGGCCTTGGGTGAGCTGCGAGTCGGGTTGATCCACGGGCGCATGAAGCCTGCCGAAAAGGCCGAGGTCATGGCCTGGTTCAAGGCCGGCGATCTGCAACTGCTGGTGGCCACCACCGTGATCGAAGTCGGGGTGGATGTGCCCAATTCCAGCCTGATGATCATCGAGAACCCGGAACGCTTGGGGCTCGCCCAGCTCCATCAGCTACGCGGACGCGTCGGTCGTGGCAGCGCCGCCAGCCACTGCGTATTGCTCTACCACCCGCCCCTGTCGCAGATCGGTCGGGAACGGCTGGGCATCATGCGCGAAACCAACGACGGCTTC